>CAMORQ010000040.1 GCA_946623915.1 uncultured Coriobacteriaceae bacterium
CGGGAAGCATTACCAAGAGCACAACGCCCCAGCACACGGCGATTGTGACGAACGAGAATGCGAACGGGTGCGTGCCGAACGCTGCGTTCAGACGCTTGAAATGCCTGGGCTCGCTGCGCGGAGCGGCCATGTTGTCGAACGCCTCGAACACGAGGCACGCAAACGAGTAGAGCAGCATCGCCATGCCGCAGAAGACGAATGCGCTGCGGACAAGCTCGACCGGTCCGGCGAAGAGCATGTCCCAGCTCGATGTCAAATGATAGGACTGTCCAACGACCAGCATGGATGCCAGCACTGCTGCCAGCACTGCCGCGGCTTTTTTAGGGGCGGTGGCGTAGCTCGCGCGCGATGTCTGCCAGGCGAAGAAGGCGTACAGCGCAAACCATGACGCGGCGAACAGCGCAACCCAGGGAAGAGGGCTGCTAAGCACCTCGCCTGAGGGCAGGGGCACAAGCATCGGTAGGTTGCCTGCTTCGAACCACTCCTGTCGAAGGGCGACGTAGGAGTTGCGCATCGGGTAGAGGAATACGGTCAGGGCCGCTGCGCATGCAAACGACCGGAGCGCTGTTATGCCCGATGATGCGTTATGTTTGCTTTCGTGGCGCGCCACTTTGCCCCCTTTTCCGCTGTGCACTATACCACGGGCTTGTGGAAGCTCCTCGCTGAGGGCTTCCGACCTCGCGGCCTCATCTTCATCTGCCCAAAGCCGCTTTGATTGCAATTAGTGCACCGACTTTCGAAATTTGGGCCGCGGGCCCTCGGCGAAGCTTCACCCGCAGAACCTACCGAAGAGCCAGTTTGTGCACTAATGCGCGTGAAACGGGTCGCGTGTGCGGCGGTGAAATACACGTGCGCAATCAGGGCGCTCTGCGGGTCTGCGGGCGGGCAGACAGAACATGGTGCAATTCTTTACGTTTCCCGCGGTGCGCCCCTGTTTCCTTCGCATGTCGCGTTATAATTTCAGCATGGTCGACAGCATGAAGTTTAGACATACCCCCGACCCGACCCCCCAACGCATCGCCGTGGTAACCATGGGCGTGAAGCTTCCGGGAGAACTGCGCGGCTACACGCGCTTCCGTAAAATCGCTGAAATGCTGGTCGAAGCCGGTTTCGAGGTCGATTTGATCACGAGCAGCTTCCAGCACTGGGAGAAGGCCCAGCGCGATAAGGCGTCGCCCGAATATCGGAAGCAGCCTTACCAGGTCGTGTTCATCGACGAGCCTGGATACAAACGCAACCTCGACCTTTCCCGCATATCCAGCCACAAGCAGGCTGCACGCAATCTCGCCCATCATTTCGCGGCCGACCCATGGCGCTACGACCTTATCTACTCCGAGATTCCTCCCAACGACGTCGCTTTGGCGGGTGCCGAAGCCGCGGCGCACGCGGGCATACCGTTCGTCGCGGACGTGAACGACCTGTGGCCCGAAGCCATGCGCATGGCGTTCGACGTGCCTATCGTCTCTGACATAGCGTTTCGCTCGTTTGCGCGCGATGCGGCAAAGGTCTACACGATGCTTGATGCGGCGGTGGGCACATCGGACGAATATGCAGACCGTCCCGCCAAAGACCGCACGGAACCCTATCCCCATATCACTGTCTATGTGGGCAACGACCTGGCTGAATTCGATGCCGGGGTGCGCACGTACGGAAGCGAAGTGGTCAAATCCCAGGGGGAGGTCTGGGTTGCCTACGCGGGAACGCTTGGCGCAAGCTACGACATCGCCACACTCATTGACGCCGCAACGCTGCTTTCCACCGAGATGCCCACTCTCCGCGTGAAGATCCTCGGCGACGGACCCGAGCGCGACGCTTTGCGCGCTCGCGCCGTTCAATCGAATGCGCCCGTGGACTTCCTGGGATACTTGGACTACCCGCGCATGGCAGCATGGCTTGCCGCATGCGACATCACGGTGAATTCGCTGCACGCAGGCGCCGTGCAGTCCATCGTCACCAAAATCGGGGACTACCTTGCGGCGGGCGTTCCGCTGATCAACACGGGGATGTCCTCGGAGTTTCGTGCCAAAGTGGAGCACGACCGGTTCGGCGTGAACGTCGATCCGGAGAACCCCGAAGCTCTCGCACACGCCATTCGCCGTCTTGCGGTGAACTCGAGCGCACGCAAGATGATGGGTGCTCGTGCGCGCTATGTTGCCGAACAGGAATTCGATCAGGCGCAGTCTTACCTCGAAATCGTCCACCTGGTACAGCGTTTGCTGGTTTAGGGGAGAGGCGAGCGTGTGCCTACGAGTGCCGTGCGTAATCCATAGAATGTTAAGACGGCCCTAAATCCCGACACCGGTTGCACATGGTTTTTTCAAGTACCATATTCCTGTTTGCGTTTTTGCCGCTTGTTCTGGCGCTGTATTTTCTTGTGCCGGGACATGCAGCGAAAAACGTCCTTCTGCTCGCGGTGTCGCTTTTGTTCTATGCATGGGGCGAGCCGGTTTACGTAGTGCTTATGGTGTTCTCCATTGCGGCGAATTGGCTGTTCGGCATGGTGCTGGCGCGCACGTCGCAGCATGCTCGGCGCCGAGGCGTGCTCGTTGCGGCCCTCGTCGTCGACCTTGCCGTGCTAGGGTTTTTCAAATACCAGGGGTTCGTCGCAGACAACATCAACGCCATCGCAGGTTCGGTTGTTGTGCCGAATCTAGAACTGCCCCTGCCCATAGGCATCTCGTTTTTTACTCTTCAGGCCATTTCGTACGTCATCGACGTCTATCGCGGAACCTGCAAACACCAGACCAACGTGTTGTATCTTGGCATGTACATCGCTATGTTCCCGCAGTTGGTGGCGGGGCCAATCGTGCGCTATTCGCAAATCGAAGACCAGGTCAGAAACCGTGTGGTCACCATCGATGGAGTGGCGCAGGGGTTGCGACTGTTCACCATCGGTTTGGGCAAGAAGGTGCTGTTGGCAAATGTGGCGGGCACGTTGGCCGACAGCATGCTCGCGCACAGCGCGCCGGAAATCGGATTTCTCGGATGCGCTTCGGGTGCGCTGGCGTACACGTTCCAGATATATTTCGACTTCAGCGGGTACTCCGATATGGCCATCGGGTTGGGGCGTATGTTCGGGTTCACGTACGCGCGCAACTTCAACTACCCCTACATCTCGTCGTCGGTCACGGAGTTCTGGCGTCGTTGGCACATGAGCCTGTCCAGTTTCTTCCGCGATTACATTTACATCCCGCTTGGCGGCAACCGCGTCAGCCAAGGACGTTGGATGTTCAACATCATGGTGGTGTGGGGGCTCACTGGCGTATGGCATGGCGCTGCGTGGAACTTCGTTTTGTGGGGGCTGTATTACGGAATCATCTTGATGTGCGAAAAGCTGTTCCTGCTTAAGGTTCTCGAGCGGCTTCCCCGTGCGGTACGACATATCTACACCATCGTCGTGTTCGTGCTCGGATGGGTGCTTTTCTCGGTTGTTGGCTTGGAGAACGTGGGGCAGTGGCTGGCTGGCCTGTTCGGTGCCTACGGGTTTACGGGTACTTCGAGCGCATGGGAGCTGATGTCGTGGAGTTACGCGAGCCTGTTGCCCGTCTTCATCGTTGCAGCGACTCCTGTGGTGCCGTGGCTTCGCATGAAAATCGAAGCCTGGGTTGCGTTCGATACGGCACGTGGCCTCGACCCGGCTCCGCAGAAGGGCAACGAATTCGTGCCACCCTGCGCCATCTGCCTTCCCGAGGGCGCGGACATACGGCGTTCGCGCATCGCAGGCGTCGTCGGGGCTCTTGCCGACGTGGCGCTTGTGGTGGTTTTCGTGCTTTCCGCAGCATCGGTTGTGTCTAGTTCGTACAATCCGTTCATCTACTTCCAGTTCTAAGGTTGGGTTTGCATGATTCGCGCGAATGTACATGAAGCCCACATAGTGTCCAGCGCGCCCGCAGAGTCGGGCGCAACCGCGGCCCCTGGTGCCTCTGCCGCGCCCGGCATGCGTATGCGCAACATCGTCATCACCGTCGTGCTGTGCCTGTTCATGGCAGGCCCTGCATTGCTCTACGGCGCTTCGATTGCCGGAGTGCAGCTGCCGACGTGGTTTACTGCCGAAGACGCCCGTTGGCTTTCGGGTGCGGTGAAGAATGTCGATGTGGCAGGTAATCTGAACGTCGAAGGGTTCGCTTCGAAAGACTTGCAGCACGCCATCGAAGACACGGTGGGCAACCATGTCCCCGTCAAGGCTCATGCGCTGTTGGGCAACGCGTCCCTTCAGCGCACCGGCATAGCGGCGTCAAACGCCCTGTTTTCCTGGCCTTGCTATCCGACCCATTTCGGGAGCACGACGCTCTACCTTCCCGCATCCGATGCGCTTTCGCCCCTGCCCGACGCGGCGTCCGAAGAGGCGTCTGTCGGTTTGCGTTCGTTCGCTGCAGGCATCGTCGATGCCGCGCAGCGCCATCAAGATGTGCGGTTTTGCGTTCTGATGGTCCCGGGGCACCGTACACCTGCAGTTTCGCCCGCCTACGACCTCTCCTCCAATCCGCTTACAGCATCGTGGTGCTTCAGCATTCTGGAAGAGGCGCTTGCGGGGCAGGACAACGTGCTCGCACTTACCCAGGAGTATTCAAGCGAAGACGCCTACTACGACGAGTACTTCCGCACGGACCATCACTGGAAGGCGAGCGGCGCGTTGAGCGCCTACCGCCTCGTTGAGGACGCGCTTGGACTTAAGGCCACGTCGGCGATCGGAGGCGAACGTATCCCGATCGAAAACTACCGTTTCTTTGGTTCGCGCACCCGCACAGGGTTGATGATGGTGTCCGAAGACGTGTTCGACACGAACAGCGACTTTTCGCAGCTGCAGGTGAAAGAACCCGAAGGCGATCCTTACCCTTACAATCACGACCGATTCCTCGACGATGCGGGCAACGGCCGTCAATACCGGTTCCACGACAGCTACTACGACTTCCTTCCCAACAAGACCGTTTTCGTGAACGAAGGTGCCCCCGAAGACGGACCGAAGGCGCTTGTCGTCACCGATTCGTTCGGTGGAGACATTGAGCCGATGCTCGCCTTAAGCTACCGCGAAACCCACGTGGCGTTCGACTTGGCTTCGAACGGCTACTGGGAGAAAGCAGCGTCGTTCGAGCAGCTGGTAGGAGAGCGCGAGTACCGTGACGTGTTCATCGTGGCCAGCCCGACCGATATGATCTCTCTGGTCGACGACGCGCCTGGATACTTCTGATTTGACGCGCAGGCCTGCGCCGCAGCAGAGGCGGGAGGTCGTGTGCGGCATCCGGTGTTCGAGTGCGGGTTTGGCGGCTGCTATCGGTTGCTGCCTTACGACTCGTACGGCCGCAGATACAGTTTCATGCGCACCTTTTCCATCACGTTCAGCGGTCGGATGGGGATGAACGAGGCGAACAGGTCGCGGTTCCAATCAGTGTAGAAGCGCCCCCATTGCATGACGGCCTGGTCCATGTCTGCAAGCATTTCCATCACCAGAGGGCGGATTTCTTCGCTGTGCAAATCGCAGTCCTGTCCACGCAGCATGTTCAGGTAATTGAATTCGTGGCGGTAGAACGCGTCCCAAATGGCTGTGGGTGTTTTACGTGCGTGCAGGTAGGTGCGGATGTCGCGCATGCGGTCGAAGACCAGATGATAGTCGGGCCGCGCGCTCGATGCGTTTTCGTTGGTCACGCGGTAGTGGTAGAGCGCCTGCGGTATCCAGACGATCTTGCGGGCGGGAACGAGCGCTTCGTAGACGAAGGGATTGTCCACCCATCCGCCGCTCGGGGCTTCGATGAAGCGCACGTTGTTGCGTTCAAGATGCTCCCTCCGGTAGATGGCCGACCAGACGGATGGATGGTTGCATAAAAGCGAGGGATTCTCTTTGGCGGTGAACCAACAGACGCTTGAAGGCATATTGTCCTTCAAGCGCGGATCGGCGTCGGTGCCAGCCGAGCCGTCTTCTCCGTCCGAATACTCCCAGAACAGTCCCTTAACCACATCGGCTTGATCGTCGTTGCCGACGGTCGTGTGCGACAGCAGCGTCTCGAACATGTCGGGTTCAATGAAGTCGTCGGGTTCTACGATGCCTACGTAGTCGCCTTTCGCGTTTGCCAAGCCGCAGTTCATGGCGCTGCCGTAACCGCCGTTCTCCTTGTCGATGCGCACGAAACGCGCGTCGCTCGCAACGAAATCGTCGATGATGCCAGCGCTGCCGTCGCTGCTTCCGTCGTTGATGCAGAGCACCTCGAAATCCGAAATCGTTTGCGCGCGGATGCTTTCCAGGCACGCGCGCAGATACGTTTCCACATTGTAGATGGGTACGAGTATGGAAAGGCTGTGCATGGCGCTCCTTTGGCGTGGAGATGGGCAATGCGGACCTCGTGCGGCCGCGTCTCGATACTATAATACTCGAATGCCGAACGTCTGCATTCCGCAAGTGAAGGGTCATGAAGCACGCGAAAACGCACAAATCCAACGAGGGTGCCAACGAGCTCGCCAGTGCGCGTTTTTCTGCCGCGGACGTGGTCGCCTGCGCCGTGTTCGCGCTTGCGTTCGGTGCTGCTTGCGTTTTGCCGCCATGGGCGCAGGGCGGCCTTGGTCTAGGCGCTGCCATCCTCGTCGCTTTGGCGATTGCGGTCGTCGTTGGCACGGCCCTCGTGCTGATCACGCGATTCTTGCGTCGCCGTTTCCAGACGAGAGATGGTGTGGCCGCAAAGTGCGAAACAGCGTCTGGGTCGCACGCCGGGTCGGGGGTTTCGCCGCTATCCAAAGCTGCGGTTGTCGCCATCTATTTCGCCATTCTGCTTCCTGCTCTGCTTGCGATGTTCGCGCACGCGCCCGGCTTCCTTTCGCTGGATTCGCTTGTGATGATCGACAACTCCCGTGGCATCTACGAGTACGCGAACACGTTTCGCTATACGGGGCCGACGAACGCGCATTCGGTGCTCTACATTTTCCTGCTCGGGTTGTTCATGCAACCTTTGCCTACCTGGCAAGGCGTTGCGCTTTTCCTTTTGTTCCAGGCGGCTTGCCTAAGCGCCATATTCACGTGGGCGATTGTGTGGCTGGCGCGCTTAGGCGTGCCACGGCCGTACTGGATCGCTGTCCTCGTTTTCTTCGTGATCAACCCCGTGATTGCCGTCTATTCGGTCACCTTGTGGAAGGACGTGCTCTATTCCGCCTTCGTTCTTGTGCTGTCTTTGAAATTGTTCGATTGGGCGAAAAGTCCCACCATCCGCTTGCAGGATTATCTTGCTGTCGACGCGGTCGTCCTCGCGTTGGTTCTGCTGCGCAACACGGGCCTCTACGTGGGCGTGCTCGCGCTTGCGTGCGCAATCCTCGCGTTCAAGGGCCAGCGTGCGCGCACTTTTGCGCATACCGCCGCGCTCGTCGCTGTCGTTATGGTGGTGCAGGGGCCTGTGTACACGGCGTTGGGTATGGGAAAGGCGCATTCTTCGGAAATGCTCTCGGTTCCCCTTCAACAGCTTTCTGCCGTGGTCGCGCACGATGGGAGTCTGAGTGAAGAGCAGCGGGTGTTTTTGGACCAACTCCTTCCCATCGAACAGTACAAGGAGCGCTACAAGCCCGAATCGGTGAACGACATCAAATTCTCACCCGACTTCAACGATGCGTTCCTTGAAGGCAATATGGGTTCCTTTTTACGTGTCTGGGTCGCAGCCGCCCCCGCCAACCTGTCCGAATACGCGAAAGCCTGGGTGGGTGAGACGCGCGGTTATTGGCAACCTGGAGCAGTAGGCTTCACGTTTGCGGGATGGCCAGATTGGGATGCGAAGGAAACGGTCAATCTGTTCGGCGGAGATATAAAATGGATCAACAGGGTAAACGGCTTGATGGCCCTGGCTCCCATCGTCTACAGCGCCGGGTCGATGGCGTGGTTTACGTTGCTCGCCATCCTGCTGCTGTTCGTGGCACGGGGCAGCAGGCGCCTGGCCGACTACGTGCCCTTTGTGCCGCCCTTGGTGGTGCTGCTGATCCTTTTGGTGGCGGCTCCTATCGACTACGACTTCAGGTACGTGTACTGTTTGGAGTTACTATTGCCTTTTTTGCCCTTGCTGGGCGGGTTGGTGCCTATCGCGGGACGCGATGTTCTAGAATAAAGGTATGACGAACGAAACCCCACAACGTACCATCGCTTTTTCGCCGCCTGACATCACCGATGCCGAGGTGGATGCCGTTGCACAGGCGTTGCGCAGCGGTTGGATAACCACTGGTCCGCGCACGAAGGAGCTGGAAGCCAAGTTGTGCGCTTTCACGGATGCCGCCGGCCTGGCGTGCCTGAATTCGGCGACTGCCGCCCTGGAATGCGCGCTGCACCTGCTTGGCGTTGGGCCAGGCGACGAAGTGGTTGTGCCTGCCTACACCTATACGGCAAGCGCTTCGCCGGTAGTGCATGCTGGCGCCACGTTGGTGCTCGTAGACACGCTGCCGGGAGCATTCTGCATCGACCCCGAAGCGGTTCGACGCGCCCTCACGCCGCGCACGAAAGCCGTGATACCCGTGGACATCGCAGGCGTCATGTGCGACTACGACGCCTTGTTCGTCGCTGTCGAAAACGTTTCCGCCTGGCGGCCGGCCAATGAGGTGCAGGCGGCCTTGGGCCGTCCGGCCATCGTCGCCGATGCCGCCCACGCCCTCGGAGCTTCGCGAGGCGGTCGCGCTGCGGGCAGTGTGGCGGATTTCACGACGTTTTCGTTCCATGCGGTAAAAAACTTCACGACCGCCGAAGGGGGAGCGCTTGCGTGGCGCGATTTCGGTCCTGTGACAGGCGAATTCTACCGCAGAGCCATGCTTTACTCCCTGCATGGGCAGAGCAAGGACGCTCTGCACAAGGACAAGCCGGGCAACTGGGAATACGACGTCGTCTTTCCCGGATACAAGTGCAATATGACCGATGTGGCCGCCTCCCTTGGCTTAGCGCAGTTCGATCGCTACCCGGACCTTCTAGCACGCCGCCATCAGTTGGTGGAGCGCTACGAAAAGAATTTGGACGGTGCACCGGTTTCGTTGCTGCAACATTTCGGCGATGGTTTCGCGTCGAGCGCGCACCTTATGCTCGTGCGCATCGAGGGCGCCACCGAGCAGATGCGCAACCGCATCATCGATTCGATGGGGGAGCGTGGCGTGGCGTGCAACGTCCACTACAAGCCGCTTCCTCTGCTGATGGCCTACTCTAACCTGGGATTTTCGATGGGCGACTACCCGAACGCCTTCGCCCAGTACGAAAACGAAATCACGCTGCCGTTGCACACGTTGCTTTCCGACGACGATGTCGACTATGTGTGCTCGAGTTTGCTTGGCGTGCTGGGGGAGTGCTTGTGAGCGTCTACACCCGTTACGTCAAACGTGCTTTCGACATCGGCATCGGCCTCGTGGCCATGCCCGTGCTCGGTGCGCTCGTTGTGGTATGCGGTATACGCATCAAGCTCGAAGATGGGGGGCCGGTGTTCTACAACGCCCCGCGCGTGGGCAAGGATGGCCGCGAATTCACCATGTACAAGTTTCGCAGCATGAAGGTGAACGCTCCCGACTTGGTGTTTGCGGACGGCTCCACCTACAATGCCGTCGACGATCCGCGCATGACGCAGGTGGGCGCTTGGATGCGCCGGACCAGCATCGACGAATTCCCGCAGTTCCTCAACGTGCTCGGCGGTTCGATGAGCGTGGTGGGTCCGCGTCCGGATCTGAAGCGCGAAACGGAGCTCTACGAAGGCAACGAGGCCGAAAAGCTTCTCGTCAAGCCCGGCATCACGGGATATGCCGCCGTATACGGAGGGCGCAATGCGAGTTTGTGGCACGACCGGTTGGCTCTCGACGTGTGGTATGTGCACAACATCAGCTTCTGGCTGGATGTGAAGATATTCTTCAAAACGTTTGGCGCGCTGTTCAGCCAGGAAGGCGTGTTCGCCGAGCCCGAAGGTGGTTTCGAGGACACGCACATAGCCGGAACGGGCGAAAGCCCGAAGGCGATCGATGCCGACAACGGCACGACCTTAAAAGGATAGCCCTCCATATATAAGAGTTCGGTTAGGGAAGGGAAGCATCATGGGTTTGCGCGAAATGGTTCCTGCGTCGTCGCGATCGTTTTGGCAGCTCTACGGCGAAGTGGAGCGTCTTCAGCGCGAAGTCGAAAGCCTGCGAAACGAAATGGGTGGCCTGCGCGGCGATCTGAAGGAGGCGCGCAGACTGCTCGAAAAGGCCGACCGCGATCGCCGTTCGCAGATGACCCGCAGCGACTTGATGATGTGGGAAGCCATGCGCCGCGACGACGAACCCCTGCTAGATACCAAGAAGCGCTTCTTTGGAAACGTTCCCCCTGCGACAGGCGGCATGCGCCTGCTGCAGGAAGGAAGCGCGCGCCTGCTCGTCGAGTTCGACGAGATTTGCCAGGAAAAAGATATTCCCTACTGGATGGCGTACGGTACCCTGCTCGGTGCGGTGCGCCACCAAGGATTCGTCCCCTGGGATGACGATGTCGATTTGGGGATGATGCGCGAGGACATCGCGCGGTTGCAGGATGCGGTGGCAGACGACCCGCGGCATCGGGTGACGGTGGTCTACGACAGCGCCGTGCAGTGCCGCCAGATCCGCTTCCGCTACCGCGACGAGGAAAACCCCTGCTTGCTCGATCTGTTCATCTTCGACTACGCCACTTCGTCTGATTATTCGGTGTTTGAGCGCATGAACGCAGTGCGCGCGGACATGATACAGGAGATGCACGATAGCAACATGATCGTCGAATCGCGCCCAGGGTCGGGTTACTACCTGTGGCCTAACGGGTCGCAGATGCTTGGGCAAGACGAAGAAGGCGCCGACGAGGTTTCGGCCCTGTTCGACCGGGCGCGGCAGCGGCAGGTCGCCACCGTGCCCGAAATG
>CAMORQ010000041.1 GCA_946623915.1 uncultured Coriobacteriaceae bacterium
CGGTCATGCCCGCTTGCTTGCAACGCGCCTCCACTTCCGAATTCTTGCCGGCGCTTCCCAGCATGCCTATATAGTGCATGTTCTGGCTAGTGGCCCACTGGCACGCCTCCACATCGTAGATGTGCCCGCGGGTTAAGACGCAATCGTAGTCGCCGCTGCGGGCGCGCATTTCGGCCAAGTCGTCCCAGCTTTCCAGCAGCACGCGCGTGGAATCCGCGAAGCGCTCCTCGTTGAGGTAGTCCGCATCGTCGTCGATGACGAATACGTTGAAACCGACATGGTTGGCAAGGGCGGCGACCTCCGAAGCCAGGTCGGACGCACCCAGCAGCCACACGGCGGGAGATTCGAACAGCGCGACGCTTGTCCAGGTAAGACCCGCGAACTGGTCGGCATGCATGCTCGGACCGCGCGTCGCATCTTTCATCTGGAAGATATCGCGCGGCGAAGGCTGCCGGGAGGAAACGATTTCTTTGGCG
The DNA here is from genome assembly GCA_946623915.1 of uncultured Coriobacteriaceae bacterium. Classification (GTDB taxonomy): domain Bacteria; phylum Actinomycetota; class Coriobacteriia; order Coriobacteriales; family Eggerthellaceae; genus CACXMZ01. The sequence continues at coordinate 477 of CAMORQ010000041.1, forward strand.
TCGTTGCAGAAGAACACCATGTCGGAAGCGTCCGCCGAACCCGTATCGCCGAACTTCTTCATGACGCCGATGTCGTTGTTGGACAAAGCAGCCGGCTCGTCGTAGACGATCTTGAATCCCAGCCACGCGATCTCCCCGTTTTCAACGGCTCGCAAAGCGCGTTTGAACGTGGGGACGTCCGCCTCCGTCCAGGAGGCGACCAGCCATTTCAGAGCATCGGGTCCCAAATGGGGATTGGCAGCGAGGCCCTCTTCCCTAAAGCACCGGAAGTCCTCGGGGGACACGTCGGGCACATCGCCCGCTTCGAGAGCGGAGATTATCCTGGCAATGACCTCTCTGTACATGCGTGGGCTCCTTTGCTTGTACGCTGTGGCGCGTCTGGCGACAGCGCGTCTAGTCCGCGTGCGCGATGTGCACCCTGCCATCTTCGGCCAGCGATATGTCGCCCGCCGCGAGGTGCCCCAGCACCCACGGGTAGATTTCGTACTCGGTGGCGTGGATGCGCTCTTCGAGGCTTTCGACTGTATCGCTTTCCCGAACGGGTACGGCCCGCTGCGCGATGATGGGTCCCTTGTCGTATTCGGCGTTGGCGAAATGAACGGTGACGCCTGTCACCTTCACCCCGGCGTCGAAAGCATCCTGGATGCCATGCGCCCCGGGGAAACTGGGAAGCAGCGCAGGATGAAGGTTGATCACCTTGTTGGGATAGGCCGCAAGCACTTCGGGCCCGATCATGCGCATGTAACCTGCCATGACGATGTATTCGGCGCCGGCAGACTTCATTTCGGACACGATGGTGGCGTCGGCCTCGCCGGCGTCATAGACGCCGCGGTTCAAAGCAACGGCGCGGATACCCGCTGACTCCGCCCGCTGCAGCCCGAACGCGTCGGGGCGCGAAGAGAGCACAAGCGCGATTTCGACATCCAGGGTACCGGCCGCGATTTCGTCGATAATGGCCTGCAGGTTCGTGCCGCCACCACTGATGAGCACGCCGATTTTCAGGGGAGCCACGTTAGTCCTCCTCGTAAAACGTGTCGCGGTTCGTCGTGCGCTCCTGCACTTCGGCCGGAGCGTCCTGCACCTGGGTCGGCAGTTCGGGGAACAGCTTTTCGATGTCGGAATAGCGCACGTCCCCGCTTCCGGGCACAACCGTGCCCACGCGGTAGACCGTTTCGCCCTGGTCCTGAAGCGCCGAAGCCACGGCATCGGCCTGCTGCGCGTCGACGATAAGCACGCCGCCGAGTCCCATGTTGAAGGTTTTCAGCGCTTCCGTTTCGTCCAAGCGAGCGGCCCGGCACACGAACGGGATGATGGGGGCCATCTCCCACGTGCCCACTTCCACCAGCGCATCGACGGTTTCCGGCAGCGCGCGATTCAGGTTTTCGGTTATGCCGCCGCCAGTGATGTGCGCGAACGCGTGCACGGCGCCGGGGCATGCGTCAATGGCCGCGCGAACCTGGCGCACGTAAATGCGCGTCGGCTCGAGGAGTGCCTCCTCCACGCAGCCTCCCCCCAATTCAGGACGCGCAAGCCGCAGCTCGTAGTGCGTGCGCCCTTCGACGCACACCTTGCGGGCGAGCGAATACCCGTTGGAATGCAAGCCGCTCGAGGCGAGGCCCAGCAGCACGTCGCCTTCGCGGACATTGTCGGGGCCCAGCATGGCACCGCGGTCGACGACGCCCACGCAGAACCCGCTGAGGTCGTAATCCGTCGGCTCCATCACGCCGGGGTGCTCGGCCATTTCACCGCCGATAAGGGCGCAACCCGCCTGACGGCATCCTTCGGCGATGCCCGCCACCACTTCGGCGACGCTTTCGGCCTGCAGCTTGCCCACTGCTATGTAGTCCAGGAAGAACAGCGGCTCGGCACCTGTGGCAAGGATGTCGTTGGCGCACATGGCAACCAGGTCGATTCCCACCGTGTCGTGCTTGCCTGCAAGGCGCGCTACCTGGAGCTTTGTTCCCACACCGTCGGTTCCGGACACCAGAAGGGGGTCTTCCATCCCCTTTGCCGCCGCAATCGAAAACAGGCCGCCGAACCCGCCGATGTCGCCCACCACTTCGTCGCGGTAGGTGGAATGAACCGCGTCCTTGATGGCGTCGACCGCCCGTGCGCCCTCGGCGGTGTCGACGCCGGCCGCCGCATAGGTGACCGTGTCTTCACCCACCCAGCTGGGAAGGTCGGGAGCGTCGTCGCGCGAGGCTGCATTTACTTGGATTCGTTCGGTCATGGCAATCCTTTCGACATGCCTATTCTATCGCAGGTTGGCACCGTACCTTAGGTTAAGCAACGGCCAACGGAGGGCACTCTCCTCGCACCGTTTTGGGGTTTGGTCCTTAATACGCTTAGAAGCGCTGGCGCACGCCGAACCAGCGCGCCGCTTCGACCCGCACACGCAGGGAACGCGCCGATGCGCGCAAACGAGGGAGAGGCGAAAAGCAGCTTGCGGCACCGGGCAACGGGGCGGCATGCCAAGGCAACACGCCGGGGCAACGCACGGCGACACACCTTTCTGTCGCTGCCCGTAATCGACAAGGCCAAACTACTGGTCCGCAACCGCGACGCCTTCGTTCAAGGCGGCGAGGTCTTCTTCGGAAACTTCGCTGTGATCGGCAGGCGCTCTTCGGCACAGCCGTCTCGACCACGTGGGCGAACATAACCGCGCGTCCATCGCCTTGCGTGTAATCGCATGTGGACAGCGTGATCAGCTGCTTGATGTCCGCAGGTTTGGGCATGCCTTCGGAAGGCTGCACGACGCTGCGGGTCATCTTGTCCTGCACGTAACTCGACCGCTCGGCTTCGTCTTTGAACGACGTCTGCACGAGCAGATCGGAGCCGTTGGTGCGCAGCACCGAAAACGTGGTGCACTTGTAATTCAGCTGCGGAGTAAGCACGTAGACGGTGCGGTGCTTGTTGAACTCTTCGTTGTCGGTAAGCTGGAGCGAAATGCAAGCGAACATGGACCCGTCGTTCATGTGGTGCCCGTAGAACACGTTGTTCGCGTCGTTCATCGTGCCGGTGTTGGACGAATCCAGGAAAATCGATCCGCACCGCGAACTGGCGCGGTTGAAGTCGGTCCAAAGGTATTCGTTGTTGTCCCGCCCAAGCACCACGGGGTAGTTGATGCGGGTTCCCGGCATGTAGATCCACGCCTTGACGTCGGGGTTGATGGAGCGAAGGTGGTCCCAGTCCACTTCCAGATCGCCCAGCGCGAGCCCAACCGCTTCGGGCTCCGGAGCCTCTTCGACCTGGGAAGTCTGCACTTCTGCGTTGTCGATAACGGTGAACGCCTCTTGCGCAACCTTTTTATAGCCCTGGTCGGCGGAAATGTAGCCCCAGGCAATGTAGCCGAGCGCTGCAACCGCCCCGATGAAGACCACCAGGGAAACCCAGAAGACGACGCGCCAGACGCCGCCGCCTTTCTTTTTCTTCTTATGGGACGCAGGAGGGTTGACCGTCCCGTACTCCACCGTTTCGGCCATAGCGACGTCCGAGCGCTATTTCTTCATCTCGTCGATGAAGCCCTTGGCGATAAAGCCCACAATGGCAACGACGACGATGGCCACCAACACGCCAATGAATACCGGCGAAACTTCCATTCCGAACAAAGTCATGCGAGTCTCCTATTCAACGATGGCCGCAGCGTTGCGCCGCGCCCTTCGAAAGATGCGGCAAGCCTACCCGTCCGCATCACAGCTTACAACCCTATATTACCCCTTATTCAGCCGCTCTTCGAGTGCGCGATTGATGATGCGCAGGGCTTTCACACGAGCGTAATACTTGTCGTTGCTCTCGAGGATGACCCATGGGGCGTATTCGGTGGACGTCAGGCGGAACATGTCTTCCACCGCTTCGCGATACTGAGGGTACTTGTCGCGGTTGCGCCAATCCTCGTCGGTGATCTTCCACTGCTTGGAGGGGTCTTCCGCACGGGCCGTGAAACGGGCCATCTGCTCGTCACGATCTATCTCCACCCAGAACTTGACCAGGATGGCGCCCCACTCCACCAAATCGCGCTCGAACTCGTTGATTTCGTCGTAGGCCCGCGCCCAAGTCGACGGGCTTGCAAAGCCCTCCACGCGCTCCACGAGCACGCGCCCGTACCAGCTGCGGTCGTAGATGCCCACGTGCCCCGCTTTGGGCAACCTGCACCAATAGCGCCATAGGTGCGGATGCAGGAGTTCGGGCTTGGTCGGCGCCGGCGAAGGAAAGATGGTGTAGCTTCGCGCGTCGAGCGCCTGGGCCACGCGCTTGATCGAGCCGCCTTTGCCCGCCGCATCCTGACCTTCGTACATCACAATCATGGGGATGCGCGCCAAGAACATCTGCATTTCCAGTTCGTAGAGCTTCTTCTGCTCCACCTTCAGCTGCCGCCGGTACTCTTCCGGATCGAGGCGCAGATGGTAGTCGAGCCCTTTGAGCGTCGGGTAGTCCGACACAATCTTGAAGCGCGATTCCCTCGGCGCTGCGGCCGCCTGCAGCGCGGCCAGCTTTTCGTTTTCCTCGCGCACCTTCGCCTGCTGTTTGGCCGTGCGGCTGCGCTCGTCGCCCTCGTCGGGTTTGATCAACCCCGCCGAATTCGCCTGGGCCTTGCGCAGCGCTTCTTGAGCTTCCACATCGGGCGCTTTGTTCACGGCTTCATCGAGGGCGTTGACAAGCGTGCGCACGATTCCCAAGTTGGCGCGCCGTTTGTCCTCGCCGTTGAGCACCACCCACGGCGCGAAGTCGAAGTTCGTGCGCGGCAGAAGACGGTCGTAGATGTCGTAGTTGCGCTTGTAGTCGTCCATATGCGCGAGCTCTTCGGCGGTCACGCGCCACGAAGTCTGCGGGTCGGCAGCCAGGCGCGAGAGGCGCTCCTTCTGCGTTTTCTTACGTATGTGCAGGAAAAACTTGACCACGATGTAGCCGTCGTCGACGAGCTGACGCTCGAAAGCTTCGATGGAATCGATCTTCGCGATGATCTTGGCCATCTTTTCGGGTGCGAGGCTGTCGAGGTCGGCCTTGGGGTTGTCCGCCGTGTACAGTTCGTGCTGAATGGTGGTGGTGTACCAACCGCGGTCGTAGATGGTCATGTTGCCGCGCATGTCGAGGGCACGCCAGAACTGCTGCATCAACGGGAAGAAGTCGGTGGCGCCGAGCTTGCCCGAACGGAACTTCTTGGCGGTTTTCACGTTGTAGCCTTCCGTGACGTGCACGGTGGTGTGGCGCGCATCAAGTTTGTAGAGCAGATCCGAAATCCGCCCGCCCTTGCCAGCGCCGTCCCAACCTTCGAAGAGCACCACGAGGCCCACGCCGGCATCATGCGCCTGTTGCTGCAGCACGATCAGACGTTTCACCAGTTCGTCATAAGCGGATTTATACTCTTCCTTCGTGATGTTGGAAACGTTGAAATCGACTTTTTCAAGCATGGTGCCCCCCTGTTCTGCGCATGGAATACGTTCATCATAGCATGCAGGCGCGACCGGGCAAACAAGCCCCGCCGGCACGGTTGCAGGCAATGGCGAACGGCGGGGTTGCGGCTCCGCGCACGGCGAGACCGAATGCGAGTGGGCAGGCAGCCCGCGGACGTGCGCATCCAATAATGCTACTTGACGCAAACAGCAACATCAGGCTAAAGTACGCACTTGTAAACCCGTGAGAGGGAAGTGCCCTTTTCAGCGCACCTACAGAGAGCCGGGATGGTGGAAACCGGCGGAAATGCGGGATTAGGGATGGGCCCTTGAGGGCTGGGGCGAAATCGCCGCATGGCAGCGAGAGTAGTTTCGGACGTAGGCCGGCGTCAACGGCAGAAGCGTGATGGCGCTTCATGAGTGGGTGCGTTGAGCACCAAGCAGCGGTGGCACCGCAGGAGTTTTATCGGAAGCTCTTGTCCCTGCAAAAAGGAGGCAAGGGCTTTTTGTTTTGCCCAAGCCTCCCGGGAAGCGAAGCGAACTGGCGCACGGACGCGAATCGCGACGCGGCCCACATGGACAAGGCGCCCGCCATCGAGGGCGCAGCAGGCGGCGAAAGACATCTTCGTCGCGCGGAAGCCGCACGAAGCGGCAGAACAGGAGGCCTGAAGATGGCAACGACGATGCAGGAAATGCTGGACAACCGAGGCGCCATGAGCGCGAAGGGCAACGACCCGTACAAGATCTACCTCGACGAGAGCGAGATCCCCACGCACTACTACAACGTGCGTGCCGACATGAAAACCGACCACCGTCCCATCATTAACCCGGGCACGGGACAGCCGGCCACGCTCGAAGACCTGACCCCGGTGTTCTGCGAGGAACTGGCGAAGCAGGAACTGAACGACACCGACGCGTTCATCGAGATCCCCGAGGAGATTCGCGAGTTCTACAAGATGTACCGCCCATCCCCTCTCGTGCGCGCCACGTTCCTGGAAAAGCTGCTGGGCACGCCTGCGAAGATCTACTACAAGTTCGAGGGCGGCAACACGAGCGGTTCGCACAAGCTGAACAGCGCGATCGCGCAGGCCTACTACGCCAAGCAGCAGGGGCTGCGCGGCGTGACCACCGAAACGGGAGCCGGTCAGTGGGGCACCGCGCTTTCCATGGCATGCAGCTTCTTCGACCTGGACTGCAAGGTGTACATGGTGCGCTGCAGCTACGAGCAGAAGCCGTTCCGCCGTGCGGTGATCGAAACGTATGGGGCGTCAATCGTGCCCTCCCCTTCCGACACCACCGAAGTCGGGCGCAAGATCCTCGAGCAGTTCGAAGACCATTCGGGCAGCCTGGGCACGGCCATTTCCGAAGCGGTGGAAGTCGCCGTCACCAGCGATGGGTATAAATATGTGCTGGGCAGCGTACTGAACCAGGTGCTTATCCACCAGTCGATCATCGGCCTGGAAGCGAAAGCCGCGATGGACAGAATCGGCGTCTACCCCGACATCGTCATCGGGTGCGCAGGTGGCGGATCGAACATGGGCGGGCTGATGGCGCCGTTCATGCGCGATAAGCTGCTCGGCGAAAAGGCGCCGCACTTCATCGCCGTCGAACCCGCGAGCTGCCCGTCCATGACGCGCGGCAAGTTCGCCTACGACTTCTGCGATTCGGGCCAGATAACGCCGCTTGCCAAAATGTACACGCTGGGCAACGGCTTCATGCCCAGCCCCAACCACGCCGGCGGCCTGCGCTACCACGGCATGAGCCCCATCCTCTCGCAGCTCTACCACGACGGTTTCCTGGACGAAGCGCGCGCCGTGGAGCAGACGTCCGTGTTCGACGCGGCCGTGCAGTTCGCCCGCGTCGAGGGCAACTTCCCCGCCCCCGAAAGCGCGCACGCCATTCGCGTGGCCATCGACGAGGCCTTGAAGTGCAAGGAAACCGGCGAGGAGAAAGTGATCCTGTTCGGGCTCACGGGTACAGGCTACTTCGACATGTACGCCTACGACGCCTACCTGAAGGGAACCATGAGCGACTACACCCCCACCGATGAAGGCCTGGAGCGCGGCTTCGCCACTATTCCCGACTTCGGACTGGAATAGCGACCGAGCGCCCTCTCCGCGTTGCGCCCTCCCTGCCGCCGAGCAGAGAGGGCGCACTCACGTGGGAGGGGCCCGTCGCGCCTGCGCGCGGCAGCTTGCCTGAGGGTGCTCGGCGCGCCTGCGCGCGGCAGCTTGCCTGAGGGTACCCGGCGCGCCTGCGCATTCGCGGCCATTGCCCGAGAGCGGTAGGCGCCCGTCGCACCTGCGCATTCGCGGCCATTGCCTTTGGCGTTTTCCCTCATTTTGGGCGCTTTTTACGAGCGAGGGGCACCTGCGTGCACCAAATGGCGCCTCGTGCACCGACAATACGTATCAACAGGGGCCGAAAATGCCGCCTTCGAGCCTCGCCGTCAGCAAAAGCCCAGGTGGCGAATCTTCCAAAGCGGCCGCGATGCGGTGCGCGTTGCGCACGAGGCGCCATTTGGTGCATGCAGGTGCCCCTCGCTTGCAACGAACGCCGATTCGGCGCCGGCCGCAACGCGGCGCCACGCTTTCGCACCGTCGCGCGGTGCAACGCCCGATGACGTGCGCCATCGTGATGAGACAAGGGGCGCGCCCTAGTGGTTGGTGGTGTGGCGGTACGTGGGCACCGCGGACTCGAGGATGGCGATAGCCTCTTCGTCGGTCCCGTTGATGGCCGACTCCAGGTCGGCAAGCTTGTGCTCAAACTCGTCGAAGGAGATGTCAACGCCCTTGGACACCATGATGGAACGGTTTTCGGTGGGCAGCGTGGACTCTTCGTCCATCAGCAACTCTTCGTACATCTTTTCGCCGTCGCGCAAGCCGGTAAACTCGATCTTGATGTCCACGTCGGGTTCGTGGCCAGAAAGCTTGATCAGGCTCTTCGCCAGCTCCACGATCTTCACCGGACGCCCCATGTCGAGGATGAAGATCTCACCGCCTTCGGCCAGACCGCCCGCCTGGATGACCAGGCGCGAAGCTTCCGGGACAGTCATGAAGTACCGCTCGATGTTGGGATGCGTGACCGTGACCGGACCGCCTGCCGCGATCTGCTTCTTGAACACGGGGATGACACTGCCGTTGGAACCCAAGACGTTGCCGAAGCGCACCGCCGAATAGATGGTTTTCGAATTACGCGCGTAGTATTGCATGACCATCTCGCCCATGCGCTTGGTAGCGCCCATGACGCTGGTGGGGTTGACTGCCTTGTCAGTGGAAATGAAAATGAAGCGCTTCACCGCGTACTCGTCGGCGAGGCGCACGACGTTCAACGTACCGAACACGTTGTTCTGCAGCGCCTCGCGGGGACAGATCTCCATGAGCGGAACATGCTTGTGCGCAGCGGCGTGGAACACCACGCCCGGACGATGCTTGGCAAACACGTCGTCGAGGCGGTCCTTATCGCACACGCTGCCGATTTCGATGATCACTTCGATGTCGGAATATAGCGAAACGAGTTCGTTGCGCAGCAGGTACGCGTCGTTTTCGTACATGTCGAAGATGACGATCTTGCGCGGGGCGACCGTGCACAGCTGCCGGCACAATTCCGACCCGATGGAGCCGCCGCCGCCCGTAACCAGCACCGACTCGCCCGCAATGTATCCCGAAACCGAGCGCGTGTTCAGCATGACCTCGTCGCGGCCGAGCAAGTCGGCGACGTCTACGTCGCGCAAAGCCACGTCATCCAGTTCGTCGATGCGCAGCTCACGTACGTTGGGCAGCGTGCGCAACTTGCAGTCGGTGCGCGTGCATATGTCGTAAATGCGCTTGCGCTCTTCCAGCGTGGCCGAAGGGATGGCCACGACGATCTGTTCGATTTCGTAGGCTTCGACCAGGCTGAGGATGTCGTCGCTGCCACCGGCGACCTTCACCCCGTGGATGCGCGATCCCTGCTTTTCGGGATTATCGTCGGTAGCCACAACGGGCAGGCCCGGCATCAGCGGGTCGCGAGTGGCCATGCGGTCGATGACCAGCGAGCCCGTCTCGCCCGCGCCCACAACCAGCGTACGCAGACGCGACGGAGATTCGCCCGAAGAAAAACTGCGAGCGCGTGTGCGCAGGACGCGGAACAGGCCGCGCACCACACCGCACATCAGCATGAACAGCAGCCACGCCACCACGAACACGCGGATGGGAAGGCGCACGTCGATAACCCACAAAAACACAGCGCCGCCGAGCGTGGAAAGCGCGGTGGCCAGCATCAGCTTGACCGCCTCGTCGACGCTGGCGTATTCCCATAGGTTGTTGTACAGATGGAACAGGGCCAAGATGACGACGTTGACCAGCGAGAGGATGCCGAGCGTGAAGAAAATCTCGTTGTTCACGAACACTTCGTGCACAACGCCGGTGAGCACCGAGGCGACATAATACGCCAAGTAGGTCGCCACCAGGTCGAACGCGATCAGCATCACGGTACGCTTTGTTATCTGCAAATTCATAGTGTGTCATTTTACACCAGGCTATATAATCACAGCAGAAAGACACGGCGATATCAGGAAGGCAACCTATGAGCAACGCGGGCAAAAAGGTGAAGGTCCACTACGTTGGCACTCTCGACGACGGCACGGAATTCGATTCGTCGCTCAAGCGCG
>CAMORQ010000042.1 GCA_946623915.1 uncultured Coriobacteriaceae bacterium
CGGCGCGGGGCGCGGCGAGGCACTGGCGTGCCGCTGCCCTTAACAACGCCCGCCATCGCCCGCCGCCGCTCCTTCTACGACTTCTTCAACAGCCCTTTCAACCAGGAGCGATATTCCTTGACGAGAGGCTTAGGCCCGCTTAGGCTTACGGCTCCGTTCAGGCCTGCAACCCACCCGAAGAACTGCGGGCTCTTGCGCACGGTTACGGCGACTTCGGCAAAACCGTCTTTCTTGATTTTGGCGTGCAGGTTCGTTCCGAAACGGTCGGCGATGATGTCCATCGAGTCGGGCGCTACGAGCAGCTTCGCCTTTATGGGCTCCCCATCGTACATGCCGAAAGCCTGGTAGGCGAAATCCTCCAGGTCGTAGTTCGCAATGCGCTGGTTGCGAGCAGCCGGCTCGTCGGTAACCTGCAGCAGGCGCATGCGGTCTATGCGGAACCGCAGGAACGATTCGTGCTTGTCGGTCCACGCGACTAGGTAATAGAAGCCGTCGGAGAAGGCCACCTGCACCGGCGTAAGCACGTAGGGTGCGCCCCCGTGCTGGACCTGCTGCTCGAAGTGCACGTCGTATTTGTAGTAGAGGAAGCTGATTTTGCGACGCATGCGAAGCGCTTCGTGAATGGTGTCGACATTGTAGAACACGGAATCGGACTGGCTTTTCACGCGGCCGTCAACGTGCACGCGCCGGTTCAAGGCTTCGCGCTCATGGATGCTGGCCAGATCGGAAAGCTTCTTTACCAGGCGATTCGACATTTGCTGGGTAATGAACCTGCTCGACTGAACGGCATCCACGAGCAGCGTCAGCTCGTCAAGGGTCAGGCCGGCTTTCCCCATGGTGTATTCCACCGGCATGTGCTGAATGGTGCCGATCTCGCAACCGAACTCACGTAAAATCCCCAGGTCGCGATAAATGCCTTTCCGCTCGGCAGAGATGCCCTCTTCAGCCAGCTTTTCCAGAATCTGCGACATGGACAGGCCGTGAGTGGCATCAGTTTGCTCATCGAGCATTTTGTACAGGTAGAGCAGCTTCAGCTTCTGTTTGTTGTTCGCGACCACGGATCCTCCTTGAGCGCCTTCGGTTGTTTTGGCCAACGTAGTAAGTTGGCTACGATTATAGCCGTTTGGTTCATATAGTTTGGCTTTTGAGCAGGGGATGTTTGCGTACGCGAGACAATCGGCGGTGGAGTTTGCTATGATGGCCGAAGAGAAGCACAATCGCCATCGCCAAAGCGGCAATGGCGGGATAAAGGAGGTAAACATGGTTCGAGTTCGTTGCATTCTGTGCGGAGAAGTGTTCGAGGCGGAAAGCCTGGAAACCGCAGTGTGCCCTGTGTGTGGAGCTACGGGTTCCGACCTAGAGCTGGTCGAAGTCGTTGCCGACGAGCCTGCAGGCGAAGCTGCTCCTGCGGCCAACCCCTATGCCGGCACGCAGACTGAAAAGAACCTGCAGGAAGCATTTGCGGGCGAATCCCAGGCACGCAATAAGTACACCTATTTCGCGAGCGTGGCCAAGAAAGAAGGCTACGAGCAGATTGCGGCGTTGTTCCAAAAGACCGCCGACAACGAAAAAGAGCATGCCAAGATGTGGTTCAAAGAACTGCAGGGCATTGGCACCACGCCTGAAAACCTGCTTGCTGCTGCCGAGGGCGAAAACTACGAGTGGACCGACATGTACGAAGGCTTCGCCAAGACCGCCGAGGACGAGGGTTTCCCCGAGCTGGCCGAGAAGTTCCGTGGCGTGGCGGCTATCGAAAAGCACCACGAAGAGCGCTACCGCGCCCTGCTCCATAACGTAGAAGCCCAGGAAGTGTTTGCAAAGAGCGAAGTGAAGGTGTGGGAGTGCCGCAACTGCGGGCACATCGTCGTGGGCACACAGGCTCCCGATATCTGCCCGGTGTGCGCGCATCCGCAAAGCTACTTTGAAGTGCACGCAGAAAACTACTAAGGCGCCCGCCATCCGCAGCCTGTTGTTGAATTCGGCGACCGCCCGCTCCGGTGGGTAGTTGCCCCAAAAACAAGGCTGCGCCCTTATGGTGCATATGCTGCCCGCCGTGCGTTTGCGCGGCGGGCAGCTTTTGTAGTGGGCGTGTTACTAATCAATTAATCTGTAGCACGACAAAGAGGGAGGGCGGGCCGTGATAGTATGTGAAAGGCGCGACGCTATCCCAAGTGACGAGCGCTGGCGCCAGGAATCGAGGGCACTGCATACGAGAAAGGCGAACACCATGTGCACTAATGGAATCAATACGGGTCAATTCGGCATGATGGTCGAACAGCTCGATGACCAGCTGGCAGTTAATAGGCGATGGGCGCACAAATTGGCGCATGCAGCGGGGGATGCGGGGTTTTCGCAGACCGACGATGCGCTTCATAAAGTGCAAGAGCTGCTTGACGACGCACGGGCGCTGCTCTCCGATGCGAAAGACGCCATCGAATCCGACGCTGAAGCTGCATCGGGTGTTTCGGTTGAATTGGTATAGCCATGGCAAACGAGCTTGTTCGTTTTTCGGTGGCGATGCCCGAAGACTTGCTGGTCGAATTTGACAAGCTGGTGGCGCGTCGCGGATTGGCGAAAAACCGCTCCGAAGTCGTGCGCGATTTGGCGCGCGATGCGATCATAGCTGCCGAATGCGAAGAGCCGGATGTCATGGTTGTGGGTACGCTGACAATCGCGTTCAACCACCACGCGTCAGACCTGCAGGAGCGGCTCGACCGTATTCAGCACGATCATTTCGGTCATGTTATCTCGTCGATGCATGTGCACCTCGACGAGCACAACTGTCTGGAGGTGATTGTGCTTAAGGGCACGGGCGACGAAGTGCGAAAGATAGCCGATCGTATCTTGGGCACCAAAGGTGTCAAGCACGGTAAATTGGTGCTAACCACGACGGGAGACCATCTGTAATGAAAGACACCTGCGTCCTTATGGGCCACGGCAGTGGCGGGTCGATGATGAAACGCATCATCGACGAAGTGTTTGTTCGATCGTATGGCGGCGACCATCTGCGCGAAGGCAACGACGCTGCTGTGCTCGCTGTTCCAAAACCTGGCGAGCGGCTTGTGGTTTCCACGGACAGTTTTGTTGTGACGCCGCATTTCTTTCCAGGGGGAGACATCGGCCGATTGGCCGTGTGTGGTACCGTTAACGACGTTGCCACCGCCGGTGCAACGGTGCGCTACCTTACCTGCGGGTTCATCCTTGAAGAAGGCTATCCCATGGAAGACCTGGTGCGCATCTGCGAATCCATGCGCCAGGCTGCAGGCGAAGCGGGTGTGGAATTAGTTACGGGGGACACCAAAGTTGTGAACCGCGGTCATGGCGACGGCGTGTACATTAACACGACAGGCGTTGGGTTTGCTCCTGCTGAAGTAACGCTTGGCGGACAGTATTGCCAGCCAGGGGACAAGGTCTTGGTCAGCGGGACGCTTGGCGATCACGGTATCACCATCATGAGCTGCCGAGAGCAGCTTGGGTTCTCGACGGATTTATCCAGCGATGCGGCGCCTTTGAACCACCTTATCGCCGATGTGCTTTCGGCAGCGCCCGACACGCGATGCTTCCGCGACCCCACTCGTGGCGGCCTGGCTTCGACGCTTAACGAGCTGGCAAGCCAATCGGAGGTCGACATCGCAATCGACGAAGATGCCGTTCCCGTGAAAGACGCCGTGCGCGGCGCCTGCGAAATGCTCGGATACGACGTGTTCCAGGTGGCCAACGAAGGGAAAATGGTCGCTGTGGTGCCTGCACCATCTGCCGAAGCCGCGCTCGAAGCCATGCATGCAAACAACTACGGCGCTGAAGCCGCCGTGATTGGCGAGGTTCAGGCGGCTTCTGCAGACCGCAGTCCACGTGTCACAGTGCGCACGGCGTTCGGCAGCTCGCGCATTCTCGATATGCTTGTAGGAGAGCAGCTGCCGCGCATTTGCTAGTGGCGTTCGCGCAGAATTCTGGCGTTTCTGAACCGTTGCTGAATAAAGGAAGAAAAAGGGGTTGCATTATCGGATGCTTTTGGTATTGTGCGCACTAGGGACGCAAGTCTCGGAGAACTTATATCGCTTTGCACCCCTGGGGCGGGTGCATTAAGAGAAGGAGTAAGCCATGTCTCATCCCATTATCGATGCCGACGAATGCGTAGGCTGCGGCATTTGCGTCGACGCATGCCCGCAAGAAGTGCTGGAAGTCGCCGGCGGCGTTGCTGAAGTCAACAATGAAGATTCCTGCATCGCTTGCGGCGATTGTCTGGAAGAGTGCCCGATGGGTGCCATCACGGAAATCCTCGAGGACTAAACCGAGCCGACAAGGCGTATTGTATGCTTGTAGCACGAAAACGGGACCTGCGCTTGCGGGTCCCGTTCGCGTATGCGTCCAAGAGAACGACTTGTTTTGCGCTACACTGGGATAAACCTCATCGAAAGGGAGGAAACCATGGACGACTGCCTGTTTTGTAAGCTTGTTGCGGGAGAAATCCCCTCGACAAAGGTCTACGAGGACGATTTGTTCTACGCGTTCGACGACATAGAGCCCGAGGCGCCTGTGCATACGCTTATTGTGCCCAAGCAGCATTTCGACAACCTGCAAGACGGTGTGCCTGAAGATTTGCTGGGCAAGATGCTTTCGGTGGTGCCAAAGGTTGCCGCGCTTAAGGGTGTGGGCGAAAGCGGTTACCGCACGGTCATCAACACGGGGCCGGATTCTGCTGCAACCGTGGAGCATCTGCACATCCACATTCTCGGCGGCACGAAGATGGGTCGCTTCACGTTTGAAGGCTCGGCTCGACTGGACGGCTAGAGGCAGCGTCTGTCGAAGGCTTGTTGCATGAAGCAGTTCTCATACGAGATAGTCGACTCGGATAATCTGGAAGAGACGTTGAAAGATGCGCGCCGGTACCTGGATACCGTGGCGCACACGACGGCTCTTACCCATGTATTCTCGGGGCACACGGATCGCATGCGTTTGGAGACCGTCGTGCGCGCCATCAAAGCAATTCTGCCCGAAACGAAAATCGTGGGCGCGACTTCGGGTGGCGAAATCAGGGAAGGGCTTCTTACACCCTGCAGCATTGTGGTGGTGGTTACTGTTTTCGAGTGCGCCGATGTCAGTGTGCACGAATTCACCTTCGGCCCCGGCGAAGAAGAGCGCTACGGACGCATCATCGCAGAAACGATCGATGCGCAAGACGAAATCAAAGCAGCCGAGTTGATGGTCGATTGCGCTGCCATTTCCACGGCAACGCTGTTTCCTGTTATAAACAAGTGCCAGCATCATGTGCAAATATATGGCGCCGTGCCCTATGCGCACGATCTGAAAAAGCCCATGTACGTGTTTACCGACGACCATATCCACGACGTAACCGTCATACTCATCACGTATGCGGGAAAAGAGCTGTTCGTTTCGACTGATCACGTTATCGGTTGGAAACCGGTGGGCACGGGCATGCGGGTTACCAAGGCGACGGGAAGCGTGCTCAACACGCTCGACGACAGGCCGGCTCTGTCCATCTACAGCAAGTACCTTCAGATTCCCAACGACGAGCATTTCTACGAAAACGCCTTCGAGTTTCCCTTCTTGCGGTATTCGAACGCCACATACATGATGCGCCTTCCCTATGCCGGTTTGCCGGATGGGTCCATTGAGTTGCGCGCGCCCATTGAAGAGGGCGACGTCATGTACCTTTCCTACGGGGACGTCCCCACCATTCTCGGCGAGATACTCGAGGCGCGTGGTCGCTTCGAGCGCTTCTGCCCGCAGTACATTCGCCTGCACAACTGCGCGACGCGCAAAACGTTTTGGGGCACAGATATTAATCGCGAAATCCAGCCGTTCCAGGAAGTGGCCCCCACCACGGGCTTTCTAACCGGTGGGGAAATCTTGCGCGTCAACGACGAGCTCGTACATTTCAATGCGACGATTGTGGTCATTGGCATGCGCGAAGGTCCCTTAGACCCCGACGATTTGCGTCGGACCCGCAGCTTGGCCGAAGGGAACGGCATGAATACTCCGCAAACCTCTATGGTGCGCAGGATGGCGAACTTCATCAACGTTGCCATGCAGGAGCTTGTCGAATCGAACAAGCGTCTCGAATCGCTTGCGAAAACCGATGGGCTTACCATGCTCAACAACCGGCGCGAAACGTCGCGCATCATCGGCTCGTACCACGAAACGGGACGCCGCTTCTGCCTTATCATGGCCGACCTAGACGGTTTTAAGCAGGTCAACGATGAATTCGGGCACGATGTGGGTGACCAGGTGCTCATTACCGTTGCAGACCTTATCAAGGACAGCATCAAAAACGTGCGCGGGGCTACAGCCGGTAGATGGGGCGGCGAAGAATTCATGGTAGTGTTGCCTGACACCACCCTCGACCAGGCGCAAAGTATCGCTGAGATACTTCGCGAAAACATCGAAGAGCACGACTTCGGCGAAGTGCACGAGATGACCATAAGCCTCGGTGTGGCCGATTCGGAAACCTATCGCGACATGAAATCGATTTACCACAACGTCGACCAGGCGCTGTACGCCGCGAAGGCAGCGGGGAAGAACACCGTCATTTTGGCTGGTAAACCATAGGAACTAAGAGCTGAAACAACGTGACGGGGGCGGGGGATTGTCACATGCCCCCCGGGGGGCAACGGCATAGCATGTGACAAATCACCCGACCCCGTCACGTTGGGGAACGGTCACGTCCAGGGCTGTTTTGCGTCCCCGTTTCAGAGAGGTAACGGAAAAGTGACAGAATCCAGCAAAGTTAAGCTCGTTCCGTGACGCGCCGTGCATTTTCCCTGCTCACACGCATGAAGATAACCTTAAACACGCCAAAACATAAAACTTGACAAGCATAGACTTAGATTTTATATTGTCACCGTACCACGAAAGTCTGCCATGCGTTTTCCTCCCCTTCGCGCATGGTGGGCTTTCCCACGATAGGAGCTACTGGCGCAACAGCAGTGGAGGGCGCACCTCCCAGCAAAAAGGTAATAACAGTGTCCGCGGGAGCGGCGCGAGAGAAAGAAGAGCAATTATGGCAAAGATCATCGGCATCGACTTGGGCACCACCAATTCCGCCATGGCGGTTATGGAAGGGTCCGAACCTGAAATCCTGGTGAACGCAGAAGGTGACCGCACCACCCCGTCGGTTGTGGGTTTCCGCAAAGACGGCGAGCGCGTAGTGGGCAAGGCCGCCAAGAACCAGGCTGTCACCAATCCGGAAAACACCGTGGCGTCGGTCAAGCGCTTCATCGGACGCGCAGCAACCGAAACCGCCGAAGAGCAGAAGACCGTAGCCTACAAGGTAAAGTCGGGCAACGCCGGCCGCGCAGTGGTCGACATCGAGGACAAGGACTACATGCCCGAAGAAATTAGCGCAATGGTTCTGCAGAAGATGAAGGCCGACGCTGAAAAGCAGGTGGGCAGCCCCATTACGCAGGCGGTCATCACCGTCCCCGCGTACTTCAACGACGCCCAGCGTCAGGCGACCAAAGACGCAGGCAAGATTGCGGGCCTGGAAGTCATGCGTATCATCAACGAGCCTACGGCAGCAGCGCTTGCCTACGGCTTGGACAAAACCAACAAGGATGAAAAGGTCCTGGTGTTCGACCTTGGCGGTGGCACCTTCGACGTGTCCGTGCTCGAATTGGGTGACGGCGTGTTCGAAGTGTGCTCGACGGCTGGCGACAACCACCTGGGCGGCGACGACTGGGATCAGCGCGTCATTGATTGGATGGCCGACAAGTTCAAGGCCGACAACGGCATCGATCTGCGTGAAGACAAGATGGCCCTGCAGCGCTTGAAGGAAGCTGCCGAGCAGGCCAAGATCGAATTGTCCTCCACCAGCCAGACCAACATTAACCTTCCGTTCATCACGGCGGACGCATCTGGCCCGAAGCACTTGGACTACACCCTTACCCGTGCCGAGTTCGAAAAGATTACGCATGATCTGCTCGAGCGCTGCAAAGGCCCGGTACAGCAAGCCCTGAAGGATGCTGGCCTGTCCACGGGCGATGTCGACGAAGTCCTGCTGGTTGGTGGATCTTCCCGTATGCCCGCTGTGCAGGAATTGGTGAAGACCATCACGGGCAAGCAGCCGAACATGTCGGTGAACCCCGACGAAGTGGTTGCTATGGGCGCAGCTGTGCAAGGCGGCGTGCTGGCGGGCGATGTGGAAGGCATCCTGCTGCTCGACGTGACTCCGCTTTCCTTGGGTGTGGAAACCATGGGTGGCGTGATGACGCGCATGATCGAGCGCAACACCACCATCCCCACGCGTAAGACCGAAATCTATTCGACGGCTGCGGACAATCAGACCAGTGTCGAAATCCACGTCCTGCAGGGCGAACGCGACATGGCTGCGGACAACAAGACGCTCGGCAAGTTCCAGCTTACCGGCATCCCGGCAGCTCGCCGCGGCATCCCGCAGATCGAGGTTACCTTCGACATCGACGCCAACGGCATCGTGAACGTGTCCGCTAAAGACCTTGGCACGGGCAAGCAGCAGCAGATTACCATCTCCGGATCTACGGCGCTCAACGACGACGAAGTCGACCGCATGGTCAAGGACGCCGAAGCGCATGCTGAAGAAGATGCACGTCGCCGCGAAGAGGTGGAAATCCGCAACAACTGCGACAGCCTGGTGAATGCCACCGAACAGACCCTGTCCGATTTGGGCGACAAGGTGCCCGCTGATTCCAAGACGGCAGCCGAAGAAGCGCTTGCCGAGGCCAAGACCGCACTGGAAGGCACCGATATCGAGACGATCAAGGCGGCAACTGAAAAACTGCAGCAGGTTGGCTACAAGCTGGCCGAAGTGGTCTACAGCACTCAGGGCGCGCCCGACATGGATCCGGCTGCCGCAGCTGCAGCGGCCGGCGCGGCGAGCCCGGCAGACGATGGTCCCATCGAAGCCGACTACGAAGTAGTCGACGAGGACGAAGGCGACAAGTAGTTGGTTTGGTGCCGGCTGTCTGACGGCAGCCGGCACTGCCGACGCCGCGGACGCGCGGGGAGCCCCACCTTCCCGCTCCAGGCACTCGTCGCGTACCTTTAGTACGCTTCCTCATGCCTTCATGGGAATCTGGGGCACCGCGCGCCCTCGCTGACTTACTAGCGCCAACCTAGGAGCTTTTGAAATGACTGACAAGAGAGACGACATTGTTTCCGAGGCTGAGGAAATCCTCGAAGAAGCCGAAGGGAACATCGAAATAGAGGACGGCGATGCCGCCTTCGACGGCGACACTGCCCCAGGCGGCGAAGCTTCGTCAGAGACGGGCGCCGAAGCCGAAGAGGGCGAGGGCGCTTCCGAAGAGACCGAAGCCGAGCCGACCATCGAAGAGCGGCTGGAAGCCGCGCAAGCGGAAGCGAAGGAATGGCAGGACAAGTTCATGCGCCTTCATGCTGAATGGGATACTTATCGTCGTCGCACCAACGAGCAGCGCGCCGAAGAAAAGGTGCGTGCAACGGAAGGCCTGGTCGAAAACTTGCTTCCCGTTATCGACGACTTCGAGCGTTCGATTAGTTACGCTGACGAAAACGGCGAAACAGGGCTTCTCGATGGCGTAAAGCAGGTACACACCAAGTTTGTCGAAGTGCTTGCGAAGAACGGTGTCGAGGTCATCGATCCTGCAGGCGAAGCGTTCGATGCCCTAGAGGCTCAGGCGGTTGCCAAGGTGGACGACGACTCCGTTCCCGACGAAACGGTGGCAGAGGTGTACCAGAAAGGCTATCGCATGGGCAAGAAGGTCATTCGCCCCGCGATGGTAACGGTGACCACGGGCGGGCCTGCCCGGGAAACCGAAGAGGAAACAACTGAATAACGAGAAAAGGATCTAGCAATGGCAGGAACCCCGGATTACTACAAGATCCTTGGCGTTCCACGGAATGCCGGGGCAGACGAAATCAAGAAAGCGTTTCGCAAGCTGGCGCGGAAGAACCATCCGGATGCCGGTGGCGACGAGGAAAAATTCAAGGAAATCAACGAGGCCTACGAAGTTCTCTCCGACGAAAAGAAACGAAAGCTCTACGACCAATACGGCACAGGCAACCCCAACCAGGTGCCGTTTGGCGGAGGCTACAGTGGCGGCGCTGCGGGAAACCCGTTTGCCGGGTTTGGCAGCTGGGCTGAAATACTGGACAGTATCCGTCGAGGAGAAGGAGCGTTCGGCAACATCGAGTTCGACTTCGGAGGCGGCGGCAACCCGTTTGGGGGCGCTAATCCGTTCGGCGGGTTCGGTGGCTATGGTGCAGC
The DNA here is from genome assembly GCA_946623915.1 of uncultured Coriobacteriaceae bacterium. Classification (GTDB taxonomy): domain Bacteria; phylum Actinomycetota; class Coriobacteriia; order Coriobacteriales; family Eggerthellaceae; genus CACXMZ01. The sequence goes on from CAMORQ010000042.1 coordinate 10,241, forward strand.
CCAGCCACGCCCGAAAAAAGGCAGTGACATCAGCGTCGATATGGATGTGTCCTTCGACGAAGCGTTCAACGGTTGCGAAAAGCGCGTGACTGTTCGCGTGCCCGGTAGGCCCGAACCCGAAACGCTTACGGTGAAGGTGCCGGCGGGTGCCGTGAACGGTGGACGAAGCCGTTTCAAGGGCAAGGGAACGCCGGGCGAGGCGGGTGGC
>CAMORQ010000043.1 GCA_946623915.1 uncultured Coriobacteriaceae bacterium
AGCCCGAGCCCACCTACACCGAGCCCGAGCCCGCTGCCGAGCCCGAGCCCGCAGCCGAGCCCGAGCCCGCAGCCGAGCCCGAGCCCGCAGCCGAGCCCGACACGGGCGGCGGCGAAACCGCTGATGCAGGTGGCGGCGAAACGACCGATGCCGGCACGGAGGCTGCTTAACGCGAGCGGAGCAAAACCATATTTGCACAATGGAAAAAGCGGGTGTTCACCACCCGCTTTTTTCAATGTCATGCCGCTGGTGCAGGACATAATCCTTTCGGTGTAGGGCAATTCCCCATAGCGGGGAGATAGGGTGTAGCAACGTGCCCGAAAACAGGCAATCTTGCATACTTAGGTACCATTTCCCTGTAGACGAATAAGGCTCAAAAGGGAGGTAAGGGCGTGTCTGTGGACGCGATGCATTCGCAATACTTCGCTTACCCCCTGTTCCTGGACGTGCGCGGCAGGCGTGTCGTGGTCGTGGGAGGGGGTAGCGTTGCGGTGCGCAAGATCGAGACGCTGCTCGCCCATGGGGCCGATGTGCGCGTGATTGCCATCGATGCGGACGAGCGCATCCGCGCTCTCGCAGCTTCCGGGGAAATCGTTTTCGAGCAGCGCGCTTGGGCTCCCGGCGATTTCGAGGGAGCTACGCTGGCGTTTTGCGCGTGCGGCGACCAAAGCGTCGAAGACGCCATGTGCGCCGATGCGGAGCGGGCGGGATGCCTGGTGAATGTGGTCGATGCCCCGCAGCGCTGCGATTTCACCGTGCCGTCTTTGGTTGCACGCGGTCCGTTGCGCATCGCGGTGTCCACGTCGGGCGCGTCTCCGCTCGAAGCGAGGAAGATCCGCGAAACGCTCGAAGGCGTCTTCGACGAAAGCTGGGCTGCTTATTTAGAGCTGCTCGGTCAGGTGCGCGCCCTGGCGAAGGATCGCATCACCAGCGAAGCCGAGCGCAAGGCCGTGTTCGAAGAAGCGTCGGAAGCTGGGCTGCGCGAGCGCATTGCTGCAGGTGATTCCATAGATGCGGAAACCGTGTTCGTCGATGCCTGTTCGAAAGCAAAGGTGGAGCTATGAGCCTAAACCTGTTTGTCGTCGGCTTGAACCACAAGACCGCAAGCGTTCAGCTGCGGGAAAGCGTTTCGTTCGGAGGGTCGCTTTCCGCCCCGCTGCGGCAGTTATGCGATCGCCCAGGAATGCACGGCGGCGTTATCCTTTCGACGTGCAATCGCACGGAAATCTACATGCATGCCGAAACGTTTAGCGACGCATCGGCGGGCGTCCGCTCGTTCCTCGTCGATGCCAAAGGCGTCGACGCTTCCGCGCTCGAGGAGCATCTGTACTCCTACTCGGGAATCAACGCGGTGCGCCACTTGTTCGAAGTGGTGTCCTCGCTCGATTCCATGGTGCTCGGAGAGGCCCAGATAGCCGGGCAGGTGCGCACGGCGTTCAAAGCGGCCCTTTCCGCGAACACCACGACCTTCATGCTCGATCGTGTGTTTCGCCAGGCGCTTGAAGTGGGTAAACGCGTAAGGAACCAGACGACCATCGGCAATTCGCGCATATCTCTTTCCACGGTCGCTGTGGAAGTGGCGCGCCAGAAGTTCGGGTCGCTTCAGGACAAATCCGTTCTTGTCGTGGGCTCGGGCAAGATGAGCGAACTCGCCGCCCGCTACCTGGCCGAGCAGGGTGCGAAGTCGGTCATGGTGTCGAGCCGTACGCATTCCCATGCGTGCTCCATGGCGAAATCCGTGGGGGCGACAGCGCACAGCTTCTCCGACCTGGGGACGCTCGCGTTGCAGGCCGACATCATCATTTCTTCGACGGCTGCGCCCCATTTCGTGCTGGTGCCAGAGGTGTTTGCCGGTTTGCAGCGGCCGGTTCTGCTGCTTGACTTGGCGATGCCGCGCGACATCGATCCGGCATGTGCCGACATTCTCGGCGTCTCGTTGTTCGATCTAGACGATTTGGGCGCGATTGCGCAGGAGAACCTGCATGCACGCGAAGGTGCCGCCGAAGAGGCTCGCGGTATCGTGGAAAACGAAGTCGCCGAAATCGAGCACTGGGTCGCAGAGCATGCGGTCATACCCACCATCAAGAACATCTACCTGGGTGCCGAACGAGTGCGCGAGGCCGAAGTCAACCGTTTGGTGAAAGAGCTGGACATCCAGCTTTCCGAACACGACAGGGCGACGCTCGACGCTGCCACCCATGCCATAGTCAAGAAGATCCTGCACGCGCCAACGGCCGCGTTGCGGGCGAGCGTCGATACGAGCACGAGTTACGAATGTGTGGAATCCGCTCGGCGTTTGTTCGAATTCGAAGGCGCGCGTGAAGCGCGCATGGGAGCGTAGGGGCTATGACGGATAGCGTTGTCATCGGAACCCGGGGGGGCAAGCTGGCGCTTTGGCAGGCGAACAAGGTCGCGTCCCTGATAGAGCAGACCGTGCCCGGCTGCACATGCGAAGTGCGTATCGTGAAAACGAAGGGCGACAAGATCCTGGACGTGCCGCTTGCCAAAATCGGCGACAAGGGGCTGTTCACCAAAGAGCTGGAAAGTGCCCTGCTCGATGGGTCCGTGGACGTGTGCGTCCATTCATGCAAGGACATGCCCACCGAACTGCCCGAAGGGTTGACGCTTGCGGGGTTCCCGGTGCGTGCGAGTGCGTGCGACTGCATCGTCGGTCCAGAAAAGGGCCTTACCCTCGATTCGCTTCCTGCGGGTTGCCGTGTGGCGACCGGTTCGCTGCGACGTGTGGCGCAGCTTGCCCACATGCGCCCCGACGTGGTGGCGTGCGATATCCGCGGCAACGTCGATACGCGCATCGCCAAAGTGGCTTCGGGCGAATTCGACTGCGCCATTCTTGCCCATGCCGGCATAGTGCGCTTGGGTTTGGAAGAGCACGTGTCTTCGGTGATACCGGCGGACACCATGGTGCCAGCGGTGGGGCAGGGCTGCATGGCGATCGAGGTGCGCGCAGACGACGAACGCGCCCTTGCACTGTGCGATGCGATCACCGACGACGCCTCTCGTCGCGCGGTCGAGGCCGAGCGCTTCGTGCTCGCGGCCCTCGAAGGGGGCTGCCAGGTGCCTATGGGCGCCCATGCGCGCATCGAAGAGCAAGGCGTCGATTCGGTGTTCGTGCTCGATGCGTTCGTCAGCTCGCTTGACGGGCAGCGCTTCGTGCGCACGCAGGTTTCCGGCGACGTTTCCGATTCGCGGTCGATTGCCGAACGTGCAGTGGACGAGCTGCGCAAAGACGGTGCCGAAGCGATCCTCGAGGAGTTGCGATGAGTTCTGCTACCGTGTATCTGGTCGGTGCCGGACCGGGCGATCCCGGCCTTCTTACTTTGCGCGCCAAAGAGCTGCTCGAGCAGGCGGACTGTGTAATCTACGACTACCTGGCGTCGCAGGCGTGCATGCGTTTTGCCAACGATGCTGCCGAATGCATCTTCGTCGGCAAGAAGGGCTTTTCCGACCATGTCACGCAAGACCAGATCAACGAGTGCCTTGTCGATGCTGCGCGCCGCCATGCAGGCGGGCGCATCGTGCGCCTGAAAGGCGGCGACCCGTACGTGTTCGGGCGCGGCGGCGAAGAGGCGCTTGCTCTGCGTGCCGCCGACGTTGCCTTCGAAGTGGTGCCGGGAGTCACGGCCGCTGTCGCCGCGTGCGCTTATGCCGGCATCCCGGTGACGCATCGCGGGGTGGCCAGCTCGGTCGCTTTGGTCACCGGCCACGAAACGCCTGACAAGGCCGCTCCGGTAATCGATTGGGACCACCTGGCGCTTGGCGTCGACACGCTGTGCTTTTACATGGGCATTCGCGACTTGCCCCATATCGTCGACCGCTTGGTTCGCGCGGGACGCGCGCCGGAAACACCCGTGGCGCTGGTTCGCTGGGGCACGACTGCTGCCCAGGAAACGCTGACCGCCACCTTGGAAACGGTCGTGTCCGCGGTCGAGCAAGCGCAGTTCCAGGCCCCCGCCATCATTGTCGTCGGCGATGTGGTGGGCCTGCGGGACAGCCTCGCCTGGTTCGAGCAGCGTCCGCTGTTCGGCAAGCGCGTGGTGGTCACGCGCACGCGCGAGCAAGCATCCGCCCTGGTTGAGCGCTTGTCGCGACTTGGCGCCGATGTGGTGGAGTTTCCGACGATTGAAGTGCGCCAACGGCCGCTTGACGCGACCGGGAAAGAATCGCTTGCGCGCCTTTCCGAAAACGACTGGGTAGTGTTCACCAGCGCTAACGGCGTCGCATGTTCGTTTGCTCTGCTCGAAGAAATGGGTTTGGATGCCCGCGCCTTCGGCGGTGCTCGCGTTGCGGCCATCGGGCCGGCGACGGCCGATGAGCTGCGCTCGCATGGCATCTGCGCCGACCTCGTACCTCCGCGCTTCGTGGCGGAATCGGTCGCGGAGTCCTTGATTGGCGCCGGGGTCGGAGAAGGTTCGCACGTGTGCGTCCTGCGGGCTGCCACGGCGCGCGATGTCCTGCCGGATCTGCTCGAGCAGGCGGGCGCGCGGGTGTCGGTGGTGCCGGTGTACGACACGGTGGCGCCGGATTCGCGCGAGCAGGCGGCGCATGTTGCAGAATTGCTGCGTGCCAAAAACGTGGATGCCGTCACCTTCACCGCTTCTTCGACGGTGCGTAATTTCTGTGCGTTGCTGGAAGACCAGCTCGACGAAGGGCAGGACGTCGCGGGGCTCATGGACGGTGCGGCGGCAATCAGCATCGGCACCGTCACGTCGCGCACGCTTGCCGACGCCGGCATCCCGGTGGCGGCCGAGGCCGACCCGTTCACCATCGCCGGATTGGTGGATGCGGCCTGCGATTATCTAGGGTAAACCGGGCGCCCCTGCGGGCGCACGATGCGGATACAGACGGAAGAGGGGCGAAAACATGATTGGTATTTCGAAACTGTACTGCGGCGCGGTTGAAGCGGCCGATGTGCTGCGCTACAAGCGCAGGTCGGCCGATTTGCCTAGCCATATGCTTCAGTTTTCCGCCGACAAGAAGCCGGTGGTTGTGTGGAACTGCACGCGGACGTGCAATCTGAAATGCGTGCATTGCTACGCTGGCTCGGAAGGCAAGCTCTACGAAGGGGAGATGACCACCGAGCAGGGCAAGGCCATGATCGACGACCTGTCCACCTTCGGTGCGCCTGTGCTGTTGTTTTCCGGCGGCGAACCGACCATCAGGCCCGACATGCCTGAGCTCGCCCAATACGCCAAGGACCACGGCATGCGTGTGGTCATTTCGACGAACGGCACGCTCATCACGCCCGAGCTGGCTCGGCAGATGGCCGATGTGGGCCTGTCGTACGTGGGTGTCTCGCTTGACGGCGGACGCGAAACGCACGACAAGTTCCGCGGCGTTCCCGGAAGTTTCGACAAGGCCATTCAGGGCATTCGCAACTCGCGCGAAGCGGGAATCAAGGTCGGCCTGCGCATGACCATCAACAAGCTGAACTGGCGCGATATCAACGAAATATTCGACCTGATGGAAGAAGAACAAATCAACCGCGCATGCTTCTACCATCTGGTCTACACCGGACGCGGCAGCGAACTGATGGACGAAGACCTCGACCATGCTGAAACACGCGCCGCCGTGCGCTTGATCATGGACCGTACGAAGGATTGGTTCGCCCGTGGCGGCAAACCGGAGATCCTTACCGTGGACAACCACGCCGACGGTCCCTTCGTGTACATGGAACTGCTGCGCGAAGATCCCGAACGCGCGGCCGAAGTGCTGCAGTTGCTGCAGTGGAACCAGGGCAATTCGACCGGAAACGGCATTTCCTGCGTCAGCTGGGACGGGGAAGTCTACGCCGACCAGTTCTGGCGCCACTTCAGCTTCGGCAACGTCACCGAGCGCCCGTTTTCGGAGATCTGGACCGACACGAGCCGCGAAACCGAGCAGTCGGATCTTATGTTCAAGCTGAAGGACAAGCGCCCCCACGTGAAAGGGCGCTGCGCTTCCTGCCAGTGGCTCGACATCTGCGGCGGCAATTTCCGCGTGCGCGCCGAAGCCGCCACGGGCGACTTGTGGTCGCCCGATCCGGCGTGCTATCTGACCGACGAAGAGATATCGCTGTCCGACCCGCAGGAGCTGCTCGAAGCGCACGAGCGCGCCAATGCGGCGGCAGGGCTGGACTAGGAAGGGGCGATTATGGGCTTTCCCGAATACCGACCGCGTCGCATGCGCATCAACGACGTCTCTCGTGGATTGATCCGCGAAACGCACCTGGCGGCCGAAGACTTCATTTACCCGTTCTTCGTGTGCCCGGGCGAAGGGGTGCGCGAGGAAGTTCCTTCCATGCCCGGTGTGTTCCGCACCAGCATCGACATGCTGGAAAAGGAGATGCACGAGCTTTACGAGCTGGGCATCACCAAGGTCATGCCCTTCGGCATCCCCTCCGAAAAGGACGAAGTGGGTTCGGGCGCGTATGCTGACGACGGCATCGTGCAGCAGGCGGTGCGTGCCGTGAAGGCGGCGGTTCCTGGCATGTACGTCATCTGCGACGTGTGCCTGTGCGAGTACACGAGCCACGGTCATTGCGGCGTGCTCGACGAAACGGGTTACGTGAAAAACGACGAAACGCTCGAGCTGCTGGCTAAGACCGCGGTGTCGCAAGTGCGCGCCGGCGCCGACATGGTGGCCCCGTCCGACATGATGGACGGGCGCGTGGGCGCCATCCGTGCGGCGCTCGACGAGGCGGGTTTTCCGAACACGCCCATCCTAGCGTATTCGGTGAAGTACGCGAGCGGCTACTACGGCCCATTCCGCGATGCGGCCGATTCTGCGCCGGCTTTCGGAGACCGCCGGGCCTATCAAATGGATCCGGCAAACGCCGAAGAGGCGCTGCGCGAGGCGTTGCTCGACATCGAGGAGGGCGCCGACATGCTGATGGTCAAGCCCGCGCTTGCCTATCTGGACGTGCTGCGCGCCGTGCGCGACGAGTTCGGTTACCCCACGGTGGCCTACAACGTTTCCGGCGAATACGCCATGGTGAAGGCTGCGGCTGCAAACGGCTGGATCGACGAGCGCCGCGTAGTGCTGGAAACCCTGCTTTCCATGAAGCGCGCTGGGGCATGCGCCATTCTCACCTACCACGCCAAAGACGCGGCGCGTTGGCTGGCGGAGGAGTGCTGACATGGCTGGCGAATGGCGCGAGATGATGGAATCCGCCCGCGCGGAAGCCGAAGCGGCCGGCAAACTGACCGGCGCTATCGATGCCGCCGCGGGACATGGCGGCGGACACCCGGCGGGCATTCCCAAGGACGGCAGCAAACCGGGTCTTTCCCATCCTTCCTGGATTCCCAAGACAGGTGGGGAGCCGCCCGAGTTCGTCAAGAAGATGCTTGCCGAGCAAGGCGCTGCGTCGCATCCGGGTTCGGCTGCCGGTCGCGGCATGAGGCCGGGAAGCGGGGAGGCGGCCTTGGCTTACAAGGAGCGCACGGGCATTCAGGCACCGCGCATCATCGCGTGGGAGATAACCCGCAGCTGCAACCTGTCTTGCGCGCATTGCCGCGCCGCCGCAGAATTCGGGCATTATCCGGGCGAACTTTCGCTCGAGCAGATTAAAGGCGTCATCGACGACATCGCGTCGATCACCAATCCCATCCTCATCTTAACGGGCGGCGAGCCTTTCATGCGCCCCGACATCTGGGAGATAATCGATTACGCTCACGAGGCAGGGTGCATGCCTGTGATCGGCACAAACGGCACGATCATCACCGATGAAATCGCGCAGAACATGGCCGAGCACGGCATCAGCAGGATGTCCGTTTCGCTCGATTTCCCCGACGCGCAGCGCCACGACGAATTCCGCGGGCAGCAAGGCAGCTTCGACGAAGCCATCCGCGGCATCAAGCTGGCGCAGGATTGCGGCGTGGGCGTGCAGATCAACACGACGGTCACCAAGCAGAACGCCAACACGCTTGAACAGATGCACGACCTTGCGGTTTCCCTGGATGCCGTGGCGTTCCATCCGTTCTTGCTCGTGCCTACGGGGCGCGGGGAGAACCTGCGCGACATCGAATTGACCCCTGAAGAATACGAAGAGGTGCTTACCTGGGCTTACTACAAGCAGAAGACGAGCCCCATGCATTTCAAACCCACGGATTCGCCCCAGTATTACCGCATCGCACACCAGAAGGCGCGTGAGGAAGGCAGCAAGGTTTCGGCCGAGCAGTACGGCCTCGAAGCCATGACGCGCGGCTGCCTGGGCGGCATCACCTTCTGCTTCATTTCGCATGTGGGCGACGTGCAGCCATGCGGGTACTTCGACATGCAGCTGGGCAACGTGAAGGACAAGCCGTTCTCCGAAATCTGGACGGATTCCGACGTGTTCGCCGACTTGCGGAACTACTCGCTGCTTAAGGGCAAATGCGGAGCGTGCGAGTACAAGGGCGTGTGCGGCGGCTGCCGTGCGCGAGCGCTTTCGGCGACGGGCGACTACATGGAAGAAGAGCCCTACTGCGCCTACATTCCACGCAGTATGCGCTCCGAAGGAGAATCGGACGGCTCCATCCCCGCGTTCGCTGCCGGCCTCTGTCCCGATCCGGTGGTTGCAGAAGGGGAGGGCGCATAGCATGGCCGACTCTTTGAGACAAAGGGTTTTGGACACGATTCAATCGTCGTTTCCCCTCGAGCACGATCCCTATGCTTCGCTGGGCGAGAGGCTGTCGGCCCCGCGCGACGATGTGAAGGAGGCGCTTAGTGGGCTGTGCCTCAATGGCAGCGTCCGGCGAGTGGGCGCTTCGTTCGACTCGCGCATGCTCGGGTACAAGGCGACGCTGTGCGCTTTGGCGGTTCCCGGAGACGAATTCGACCTGGAGCGTGCGGCCGAAGTGGTCAACGCATTCCCGGGCATCACCCACAACTACGGACGTGCGCATAGGTACAATCTGTGGTTCACGCTGATTGCGCGCTCCGACGAAGAAAAATCCCAGGTGCTCGATTTGATTCGCGAACGCACCGGATGCACGGATCTGCTCGACATGCCTGCGACGCGCAAGTTCAAGATTTCGGTTGACTTCGGCGCCCAGCGCGCCGCAACGGCAAGTGGTAAAGGCGGGCCAGCTTCGGTCCCTGCCGCCGGCAGTGGTTCTGCGAGCAACTCCGCCGATGCCGACGTTTGCTCCGCTGCCGCCGACGTCCGTCCCTTCGATGCCGAAGACCCGTTCGACATCGCGATTGTGCGGTGGGCGCAGGACGATATCGTGCGTGACGAGCGCGGTAACTTGGTCGACGAACCTTACGACGTGGCGGCCGGTGCGTTCTGCGCGAGCCTCGGGCAACATGTGTGCGCGGACCAGATTATCGAGCGGTTGGCGCAGTTGCGCCAGAACGGCACGATACGCCGGTTCGGTGCGATGGTGCGCCATCAACGCATCGGGTTCTCCTACAACTCCATGACCGTGTGGGACATTCCCGACGACGAGGTGGAGGCGGCTGGCATGCTGTTCGCCAGCATGCCTTTCGTGTCGCATTGCTACACGCGACCGCGCGCCGAAACCTGGCCGGCGAACCTTTACGCCATGACGCATGCGACCAGCCCTGAAGAAATGGAGTCCAACGTGGAAACGCTTCGCGAAGCGCTTGAGGGGGAGGGCATCACTTGCCGGAACCAGTTCGCGCTCGAAACGACCAGGGAGTACAAGAAGGTTTCCATGTCCTACTTCATGCCGACGCATATTCCGTTTAGTTCCGAGTTCGCCAGCTGGCTTCGCTCGTAGCGCGTGCGCGCCCGCAGTTGAAAACCCGCAACATCAAGGAGATTTCCATGCTTGACCACACTACATCGATCCGTGACTTCGCACGTGCCCAGCAGCTTATCCCCGGGGGTGTGAATTCGCCCGTGCGGGCGTTTGCCAACGTGGGGCAGGAGCCTGTGTTCTACGACCACGCCAAGGGCAGCCAGGTATGGGACGTCGACGGAAACGTCTACACCGATTTCATCTGCTCGTGGGGACCGATGATCCTCGGGCATCGTCCCGACCCCGTGATCGAAGCTGTACGCGCGCAGCTCGATCGGGGAGTTTCCTACGGTGCGCCGTGTGAAGAGGAAATCGCGCTCGCGGAAAAGATAGTCGAGCTGGTTCCTTCCGCCGAAAAAGTCCGCATGGTTTCCAGCGGCACCGAAGCGGTTATGTCGGCCATCCGTCTGGCGCGCGGTTTCACGGGGCGCGAGAAGATCATCAAGTTCGAAGGATGCTACCACGGCCATTCCGATTCGCTGTTGGTCAGCGCCGGCAGCGGCGTGGCCACATTCGGCATTCCCGGCACGCCTGGCGTTACGGCGGGGGCCGCGGCAGACACGGTCGTGGTGCGCTACAACGATCTGGATGCGGTGTCCGCCGCGCTCGACGAAATACTTTACGAGCCGTGCGACCTTGGCAACGC
>CAMORQ010000044.1 GCA_946623915.1 uncultured Coriobacteriaceae bacterium
GTGGTAGCAAGCGAGTCCCAACTGGACTCCCGTCAATGGACCAGCGAACGTGGGGTCACCGTTCTCGACAGTTTCTGCTGCGAGACCAGCTGCTTCGCCTTCAGCCGCACCCACGACAACGACAACGTTCTCGGGGCCGAACTCATCGGCGAACTCCTTGACCCTCCTTTGATTCTCCAAGTCCATGGCGCCAGCTGCCGTTCAAACGAAACACTCAGTCGAGGAGAACACGACTTCGCCGCCTGCGGTTTCGACGCAAGCAGAAATTGCTTCGCCCGGCACGCCGTCGCGGTCACCGATCACGACGACTTTTTTGTCGGCCAAGATGCTCATCTCTCACTCCTTTCTGTTTCTTTCTTCCTTGTCTTTCCTTGTGCATTCACGCGGGCTGGCCCCGCGTTTAAGCCTTGTAGCGGACGCGGCAAGTGCAGATTCCCGCCGCGTCCGGTTGCCCACTTTAGATGTGGCGCTTGATCATTTCTTCGACAGCCTCGGGGGTGGCGTCGTCCTTGACCAGCTCTTCGATCTTCTCGCCGTTCTCGTAGATGGCGATGGTGGGAAGACCGAGCACCTGCTGGCCGATGGCCACGCGGCGAGCCTTGGAGGTGTTCATGGACGTGAACTTCATCTGGTCGCCATACTTCTCGGCGAACTCATGCACGTGGGGCATAAGGGCGGCGCAAGGAACGCAGCCGTCGCCGAAGAAGTCCACCAGAATCTTGCCCTCGCCCTGGAGCACTTCGGGTTCAAACGTCTTCTTGTCTACTTCGATCATGGACATGTTTTTCTCCTATCCTTCTTAAAACCCTGTCCCTATTCGAAAAAACTATTCGTTTTCTTCGATGTACTTGTAGGCCTGCGTGGCGGCGATGGCGCCGTCTGCCGCAGCCGTGACCACCTGGCGCAGGCTCTTCTTGCGCAGGTCGCCCGCAGCGAACACGCCGGGGACGTTGGTCTTCATGTTGTCGTCGGTGACGATGTAGCTGTTCTCCATGTCGACCTTGCCCTCGAACAGTTCGGTGTTGGGCAAGAAGCCAATGAACCCGAACAGGCCGAAGATGCCGTCGTCTTCGTCGGCTTCGATGGTGGTAACTTCGCCGGTCTTGACGTTACGCACGTTCATGGTAGCCAGCACGCCTTCGTCGCCGCCCACGGATTCGACAACGCTGTCCCACATGAAGTCGATCTTGTCGTTGGCAAATGCCTTTTCCTGGATGGACTTCGCAGCACGCAGCTCGTCGCGACGGTGGATGATGGTGACCTTGCGGGCGTAGTTGGTGAGGTACATGGCCTCTTCAACGGCGCTGTCGCCGCCACCGACCACGTAGACTTCCAGGTCTTCGAAGAAGTTGGCGTCGCAGGTAGCGCAGAAGGAAATGCCCTTGCCTACGAACTGGCCTTCGTTTTCGCAGCCGATGGGACGGGAATGGGCGCCCGTGGCCAAGATGACCGTCTTGCCCTGATATTCGCCGCCCGTGCAGGTGATCTTCTTCACAGGACCTTCAAGTTCGACGGCGGTGATGGTGTCGCTGACACGCTCGGCACCGAACTTTTCGGCCTGCGCAGTCATGCGGGCGATCAGGGACGGACCGGACTCTTCTTCGTCAACGATCTGTCCAGGATAGTTTTCGATCTCGTTGGTGATGGCGATCTGGCCACCGTCCTGACCCTTTTCGATGATCAGGGTGCTCAGGCGGCTACGCCCTGCGTACAGGCCTGCGGCAAGACCGGCCGGCCCTGCGCCCAAGATGATAACGTCGTAAACCTTGTCCATTCCTACTTCGTCTCCTCTCGTTGCTGACCGTTGCCGATCATAGCTGTCTTGCCTCTGAGTACTTATTACTCCGATACAAGTTTCCTAATCGTGATTATAATTTTTTCCAATTGCAATTTCAATACTTAATAGCCTTTTTCTTATTAATAAGTTCTAGGAACTTTATATGCCGTGCCCGCAATCCTTCTTGCAAATATTGACAGGAATAATTTGCTGTTTAGAGAATAACATTCATAATGAGCACCGTACATGTACGTCTCTCATTTTCGCGAGAACGGGAAACGGGTTATTGCCACGGCCGGCCACCTGCTCCATACCGAGGATGGGGACGGGTATTAACGGAACAAACGCGACCTGCCGCTTAACATCCTGAAGGGTGCTTAAGCAATAACCCTTTTCCCGCTCTCGCGGTTTTGTCATCACAGCGCCCCTCCCAATCCGCCAACACGGAGGGGCGCTGTGTCGTGACAGCTAGTCCTTGAAGACCGTCTGGCCGTCCACTTCGGTCTGAAGAGCCTGAAGCGACTTTTCGACAATGGCGCGGCGAATCTTCTTTTCTTCTTCTGGGGTCTGCGCGGGATCGCCCAACGGATGCGGAATCGCAATCGTCGGGACGATACGGTTTGCGCCTACCGTCAGAGAAATGGGCGTGACCGTGCAATCGTGCACAACAGGCAGACCGGCACGTTCGATTTCTTTAACCATCGTTGCACCGCAACGTGTACACGTGCCTCAAGTGCTGGTCAAGATGACGGCGTCCACGCCATCGGCCTTCAGCTTGGCGCCGATTTCTTCGGCGAACGCCTTGGCGGACGCCACCGCGGTGCCGTTGCCAACCGTGGTGTAGAACTTGTCGTAGAGCTTGCCGATCTTGCCTTCCTTTTCCATGTCGCGAAGCACGTCAACAGGCAAAACGCGGTCGGCATCTTCGTTGGCATAGGTGGGGTCGTAGCCGCCGTGGGCCGTTTCGTACTCATCGGAAGTCAGGTCGTTCACGCCAGTGATGTCGTATTCGCCGTAGTGCGAAGCGTTCGAGCTTTCGATGGCGTCTGGATTGCCCTTCGGCACGATGCCACCGGAGGTGACCAAGGCGATGGTCGCATGAGCCATATCCTTCACAGCAGGCTGCGGGTCCACGCGGTCAAACGCCGGCATGGGATATTCGGTGGTGTAAGGCTTGCCCGCAAGCTTGGCCAGCAGCATCTTAACCGCGCGCTTAGATCCGCGCTCTTCCTCGAAGAAGTTCACGCGAATGCCCTGGGGGATGTAACCGTCCTGGCACGACGCGCCGATTTCTTCACCACGGGCCAACTTCAGGCCAAGGGGCGCCATCACTTTTACGGCATCGCGCATGCCCGCAGCGCTGTTCTTGGTGGACGCGATGTAGACCTTGTCCTTGAACATGTCGGCGCCGGGGTTTTCAACGTACATGCCCGTAACCGCAGGGATGCCAAGCTTTTCCTGAACGGCAGCTGCCATCGTGCCGCACGCTACGCCGTAGCGCCCAGCGTTGAAGGCAGGGCCTGCGATGAACAGATCGGGCTTCTGCTCTTCAACCCATGCGAGGATCTTTTCGGTCGTATCGTCGATGTTCTCGTTGAAGAAACCGTCGCCGCACACCACGGTGCCGATGATTTCGGCCTCGTCGCCGAAGGCCTGGTTGAATGCCATGCCGGGGCCCTTCACTTCGCCTGGGAAGAATTCGACCGGATGCCCCGCTTCTTCTTCGCCGCCGATCTGGGCGAAGAACTGATTGATGTAGTGAATTACCTTAATCTTTTCCATGATGGCTCCTATCGTGCGCTCAAGTAGCCGAAGCCGGTTTCGTTGGTGGCGCCGGTAATCACCTGCAGCTCGACAAGCAGCGAACCGTCTTCCTGCAGGGTCTCCGCGCTCGCACCGGCGATCTTGTTCACGTAATCGAGCGTGCCGATAACCTTGTCGAGTTTCGGCAGCACGACGACCTGGTTGGCGTTGCCGCCCGTGACCACGGCGTCGGCGGCCACGTCGGCGTCTGCCAGCGACTGAGATTTACCGTCGCGACCAGCATATTCGTCGGTGATGATGACCGTCTTTATTCCTTCAGCTTCGATCTTCTTGCAGTTCATGATCAGGTCGGTGTCGGGGTTGCCGAAGCCTTCCTGAGACACGATTACGCCGTCGAGGTCGAGCATGCGGCACAGCTTGGCCGTCTGGTTCGACGAACGCTCCTTGTCAGCCAGGTACACGTTCTCGTTGGTGATGATCTGCCCGACGAAATTGATGGTCTTGCCATGCTCTTCGTACAGGTCGCGCACCACACCGTTGTTCAGGTGGATGTACGTGGGGTTCTTATCGCACGCCGACACGCAGTTACCGCTCACGATGGCGCCATCCATGGTCTCGGTCGGATAGAGGAACGTCGGCATGATCTGCTTGGCGTCGACCCCATAGACGTAGGTGTCGTGAAGCAGACCCTGGCTTTGCAGCATCTGGACGTAGCCCACGCGCGGCAGGTCCGGATACAGGTCCATGCCCTCCTTGATGCTGGGCGTCTCGAATGTTTCGACCTCGTCGGGCTGAGCGTCGCGGCCCAGCTCGCCGAGGGTAGTCGCCACTTTGAAGCCCGCCATGCGCACTGCGCGCTCGTAATCATGGGATTCGATGCCTTCCACAGGCGTGCACACCATGACCAAGTTCAGCGTTTTGGAAAACGGCGTGTAGTCGGCACCCGGTCCGCACATGTCCACGATGCCCTCTTGGAAACCGACGATTGGGCCTGCCGTGACAACCGCCATGCCAGCGAGCACATGCGTGCGCCCCGATCCGACCGTTTCGACCGACGCAATCATGCCGGGGAAGATGCCGCCGGGGCCTTCCACTTTCACGCGTGGCTCAATGACGTCCTTAACAGGGGTGATACGAACTGACTCGCCCGGTTTGGCAATGTCAAATTCGACCGTTGCGATGTGCTCATCCTCCAGCACCAGCTCTTTCAGCTGGTCAGCGGCAACGCAGAGCACACCGCCATCCAGTTTCGTTTCGCTGCCGAACTGAATGTCGCTGATGTTGATTTTTCCTAACTCTAGCTTCATGTCCCAACCTCCTTTTGTACCCATCGTTTTATCTTTCAGCAGAATCTATTGCTCCTTCGATCAGCGCCAAATCCACGGTCTGCAGGTCAGCGAGGGTTTCGGCGCTGTATGTGTGCGACTTGTCCACGAACTTAGTGCACGCGTCTATGGCAGAAGCGACCAGCCGCGCCGAGGCAAGATCCACTTCCTGCGCAGCATTCGCGCTTAATAGCATCGACTTGTACGGCGTTTCACCTGGCTTGACGCTACCTGACAATGGATGCGTAAGCAGCGAATGACCATCCGCGACAAGCAACGATGCAGCTTCCAGGATTTGCACGATGCTACCTTTTTGGAATCTAACGTCGGTTCCAGGAGCGGCCTTTTCTTTCACCATAGGGTTGTTTGTCAACACGAAATACTTCACTTCAATCCTCCTTTCCTTCCAACCGCGGGTTTGACACTGGTCTCGCTAAGCACCGGGGACCAAGCCCCTATGCAGAAGCACCTTTATTAGGCGACTATCTGTCCGTCGTTCGGTACAGCATTCTTTTGAATGCCAGACCGCTTTTCGCTATTCGGCAATTTGTCGAACTTCGTTTGATCCGGGTTTTTGCGCCTTTCAATCGTAAAACGCACTCCCTGCACCAAAATGACCACGAACAAAGCAGCGCCAACGTAGCCGCAATACCCGTAAATGGCGTTTACAAGTCCCTGATATGGGACAAATACTGCAACGACAAGTGCAACTACCGCCCCAACGAGCACGGCTACGCGATAGCGCGCGGAACCTTCTTTAGCGACGGTGGTAACCGCGTTGTACAGCAGCGGACAAGCGCTCGTAAAAATAGCTGCGTAGATGATTACAGCGAAAATTGTTGCCAGCGGGGGCCAGATTTGGTTCGCAAGAATCAGATTCGGGATCCCCTGCGACGCAGTCAGGTCGATTTCGGACACCAGCGCGCATGCACCGACGACACACGCGACCGTATAGATGACCGATCCGATCACGTTGCCGGCGATCAGCTCCTTGAATCCGCCTTCCTTGTTCGTCTTGACGCCCAGGTTGGCCATGAAGCTCACGAACCACAGAATCATGAATCCGCCATAGGACAAACCTGCCATGAACCAATTCTGTCCTACCTTTTCCATAACGCCGTCGTACGTGCCCGCCTCAACAGCTTGGATGCCAGGAACAACACCAGACGCATGCGTGAATAGCGTAATGACGGCAATGCCCAGCACAAGCACGATAATCACCGGCGCCACCTTCGAAATGACGTTGACGATGCCCTGCAGCCCCATAATGGCCACGATAACGGCGAGCACCGCCATGATGGCCGAACCCACCACGACCGGCACATTGTATTGCTGGTAAAGCGTGGTACCTGCACCCGACACCATGATGATGAACGACAGATAGCAGAACAATCCGCAGAACCAATTAAAGAATTTGCCCAGGTATTTACCGCAAAAGACTTCGAAAATCTGCGTGCCGTCGGCAAGATTGCGCTCTTTACCGCGCGCGGCACACTGGTAGTTGACGTAGATGAAGATGAACGCGAACATGGCCGCGACCAGAATCATCTGCCACCCGTAGGCGACGAAATACTGCAGCAACTCTTGCCCCGATGAAAACCCCGCACCAATCGCTAGCGCACATGTGGCCCCCACATAAGTAAGCATGAGTCCTATGCTGAATTTACTCGATTGCATAGACACCCCTTCCAGTTCAATTCACATGTCAGCTAGGGAAAGCGCCGCTCACGTCGTCCTGGAAGCAACGATGCTCGACTTCTTCCCCCAAGGACACCACATCAGAGCGAAGGTGCTGCAGCTTGTTCTTTGCACCTGATGCATGCATCCCCTACAACAAAAAAGACGCCATCGCTTAATAAGCGATAAGGCGTCCTTCTGTTTCCCGGACTAGCTGGAGGCTGCGTGGTCGGCACAGCGCATCCGCAATCCGTTGCAAAACAAAAGGAGCACGGCAAACCAGTCTGGCTGCGGCGCTCCGTCTGTCTTACTGTGAATCCAGAGGCAGGTCCTTTTTCCGATCCTTTTGCTTGAAAGTTTCATGTCCCACATGCCAACGTGGAACACTTGCCTCTTCAGCGGCCGTTTAGTGTCGATTGCGACCCTTTCGGCTCTCTCGCGGAAAATATCGTCCCTGTTACTAGTATTAAACTATCAAATGCAAATCACGATAGTCAATAGATTTTATTTTATTATCGCGATAGTTTTTAATCTTATACGTGACATGAGTGTCGGGCGCGTCCGGCTCTCATCATTCCTGCATATTTTGAGGCACAGTTATTTTTTAGCTACATAGCAGAATCCGTAGCTTGGCTGCATGCTACTCTCCCTTGCTGCGATTCTTATAGGTAATGGCCCACGCCGGCAAGGCGATCATCGTATTCAGCCCTGCTTCCGCCTATGAACTTAGGCCGGGTACGCGCGCAAAGCAGGTGTGCCTTGCCTATGCGTTTCACGTTCAGTCGCAACGGTATCGCCACCGGCTTTAGCTGCATGCCGATCAGAGTGTCTCCGATATCCATGCCGGCATCACGCATTGCTCGTGCGGCGTCTATGGTATCTGCCGCTTTCGTACGCTGCGAGCTCGCTCCTCCCAAAACCACCGGGTTGAAGCCTAGTTGGCGCAAGACCGACTCGCCCATGTCTCCACCCCAGGTGAACAGCTCGAAAGGCGCTTCACATGATTTCAGGGCTTCGAGCGCATACGATGCACGTTGGGACGATTCGGGCTTCCCACCTAATGCGAGCGCCCGCTCGACGATATCGGCTCCGTCGCTGCCCTTAAGGCCCACTCGGCCACCAAGCCCTGCGATAGGATTGATTATCACGCCGATCTTTTTAGCCTGCGATTCCCCCATACCCGCTCCTGTTCAACATGCACGCGAATCCTGTTTCGAAACTAGATCCGACTTGCCTACCGTGCTATCTCCATATCGAAAGGGTCCCGCCCCTGGCCGCGCAGCAGGCGACCAGGGGCGTGCAAATTGCTACCGCTTTTTCTTCTGCACGTATTTCTTCTGGTACTGACGCCACGTGGACGCAATGTCTTCGAACTTGTCGGCGAACGCATTGAGCGATTGGTGCTTAGACGCTTTGTGCGGCGCACCCTTAACCATTTCGGGATCGTCGTAGCATTCCTGAGCGACCTTCGCAAGCACCGCTACGAAATAGTCGAGTTCTTCTTTGCTGTACGCTTCGGTAGGTTCCGGCGTAAAAGGCTCTTCAACCGTCAGCGGGTGGTGCGGTTCCCAGATTTCGGGGATGCCGTAGTCGACCAGGCGGTTGTTCACGTCTTCGATGCCGCAACCTGTATCCGCCATAAGCTTGTCGAAGCTGAAGCGCGTTTGCTCCATACGGCGTCGTTAGCGCCCCCACGCTCTAGGGGTCTAAGCACGCCCTTTTCGTCGTAGTGCCTCAGTGTTTTTGTGCTCAGATTGCAGATTTGCGAAAGCTCCCCTATGGTATATTTCGGATCGGGGTCTTTCTTGTTTGTACGATTCGGCATTGTCCCCACCTATCCGTGCAGCAATCATCCTGCATCGGACCGCCATCGATACTACCAAGAACATTCGTTGCCTTCACTATACCTGTTTAGTACATAGGCGTACCGAAGACAATGCTTCTACCTTTTGCCAAAAAACAACGGGGCCGGAAGATCCGACCCCGTTGCTGCATCTCTACGAGTATGGCTAGTTGAGCCAAACGCCCTAAGCCTGCTTCTTATGGTAGGCCCACCAGTACATAATGCCGACGAACACGGCACCGCCGATGATGTTGCCAATGGTGGCGAAGCAGATATTGTAGAGCGCGCCGCCCCAGTTCACCGTGGCAAGCACGGCCGCATCAAGCTGCGTGCCAAATCCGGCACCAGCAGCCAGAACACCCATGGGCAGGAAGAACATGTTCGCAACGCAGTGCTCAAAGCCCATGGCAACGAACGCCATGACCGGGAAAATGCAGGTGAAAATCTTGTCGATGACTGTGCGACCGGCAAAGCCCATCCACACTGCCAAGCACACGAGCAGGTTGCACATGATGCCGCGGAAAATGATCTGAACAGGCGAAAGACCGATCTTACCCGAAGCGACGGCAACCATTTGATTGCCGATGGTGTTGTCGCCAGCTTTGGTAGCCATAAGGCCGCAACCGAAGATTATCCCTACAAGAATGAGCGAGCCGATGAAGTTGAACACCCAGACCACGACCCAATTCTTGGCCAATGCGCCCCAGGAAATCTTCTTCGAAAGCGCCGCCATGACCATAAGCGAGTTGCCCGTGAACAGCTCGGCGCCCGCCACAACCACGCAAATCAGGCCAAGGCTAAACACAAAGCCGCCAAGGACCGAAGAAGCAGCGAAACTAAGCGTCTGATCTGCTTTGACATAGGTCATGAACAATGCACCCATGCCAATGAAGATACCCGCAAGAATCGCCAGCGGCACTACCGCGCGCATTTCCATACCGGCCTTGGTTACACCGACGGTTTCACCTTTTCCTTCGATGCCCGCACCCGCTAAACAATCTGGCTTAGTTGCAGCAATGTCTTCTGGTGTGATTTCCATAGCAGAACCCCCTTTTCAGGTATGTAGTGGACGGCCAGAACTCTTCTACATAGTTTACACGCGTAAAAGTACAAAAAAGAGCGCGTATGATGATAGTTTTTGCACTTTCATGTCCAGTCGGTCATTACCCATCTCGCACATGTCCATCCAGGCGCTCTTTGCTGCATAACGGAGCACGAACCGCGGACAGTCTTGGCGGGTCGTAGGCCATCGATTGGGCACGGACTGCAGGTGGGCTGGCGGGTCGCGAGCTGCTGGCTTGAGGCCGCCCTTCTTTCCCATTAGTGGCAAAACTTTTTTGCCAAGGCACTGTTCCCCAGGTCGCCGTTTGCCGCAAATTAAATGATCATGATGTTTTGCCACTAATCGTGGCCAGGTGGAACAAACATCCTGGACTTGGAACAAACATCCTGGACTAATGTTCCACTAATCGCGGTCACAACATGGCAGCAACGTCCTCCTGGGGTCCGCTGCGCAGTGGCACCGCACGCGAAAAGGGCGGGAACCTACATGGCTCCCGCCCTTTTTTGGAACAACGTCCGCGTGTCAAACGACGCCGTCCGCAATGACACGCGATGGCACGTGGTCGGTGGCGCTTTAGGCTTTTGTGACCTTTACAGCGCAGACCTTGTACTCAGGCGCTTTGGCGATGTTGTCGAGCGCAGCGATGGTCAGCCAATTGCTGTTGCCGTCTTGGAAGTGGAACGGCATCCAAGTGGCGCCGGGGCGCGTCTTGTCGGACACGCGTGCGGTCGACTCGATTTCGGCGCGGCGCGAAGCTACCTTCACGCGATCGCCGTCGGCAATACCCAGCTTTTCCGCATCGACGGTGTTGATCTCGATGAACGAACTGTTCGCGATTTCGTTCAGGCCTTCCGTACGGCTGGTCATGGCGCAGGCATTATAGTGATACAGTCCGAAACCGGCGAAGCTTTTGC
>CAMORQ010000045.1 GCA_946623915.1 uncultured Coriobacteriaceae bacterium
AGCATCACGAAGTCGGCGCCCATGGCAAGTGCCAGGGTGATGTGGTGGTCGTAGACAATGCCACCATCGGAGCAAATAGGCACATAGATGCCCGTCTCTTCGAAGTACTTGTTCCGTTCGCGCGCCACGTCGATCACGGCTGTAGCCTGACCACGGCCGATGCCCTTCTGCTCGCGCGTGATGCAAATAGAACCGCCTCCGATACCTATCTTGATGAAGTCGGCACCTGCGTCCGCCAGGAAACGGAAACCTTCGCCATCGACGACATTGCCTGCACCAACTTTCACATCGTCGCCGTAGTGTTCGCGAATCCAGGAAATCGTGCGCGACTGCCACTCAGAATACCCTTCGGAGCTGTCTATGCACAACACGTCGGCACCGGCCTCGACCAGAGCAGGCACGCGCTCTGCGTAATCCCTCGTGTTAATGCCAGCACCCACCATGTAGCGCTTGTGAGAGTCGAGCATTTCCAACGGGTTGGACTTATGGCTATCGTAGTCCTTGCGAAAGACCATGTTCACCAGGCGGTCTTCGGCATCCACCAAAGGCAGCGAATTCAACTTGTGGTCCCAAATGATGTCGTTTGCTTCCTTCAAGGACGTGCTGTCCGGAGCAACCACGAGCTTTTCGCGCGGCGTCATGAAGTCCTTGACCTTTTCCGAAGGATCCATGCGCGATATGCGATAGTCGCGCTCCGTTACAACGCCGAGCAACTTACCGTGCGCCGACCCGTCGTCGGTCACCGGCATGGTCGAATGCCCCGAAGCCTCTTTCAGTTCGATAACATCGGCGAGCGTCATATCGGGAGACAGGTTCGAATCGCTGGTCACGAAACCGGCTTTGTAGTCTTTTACGCGCGTGACCATGGCCGCCTGATCTTCGACCGTTTGGCTTCCGTAGAGAAAGCTCATACCTCCCTCGGTGGCAAGTGCGATAGCCATGCCGTCGTCGGACACCGCCTGCATGATTGCCGAAACCATGGGAATGTTCAAGCTGATAGCGGGCTCTTCGCCGCGCTTATAACGCACGAGCGGCGTGCGCAAACTCACTTCAGTGGGGATGCACTCCGATGACGAATAACCAGGAACTAGAAGATACTCGTTGAATGTGCGAGCAGGTTCGTCGAAATAGAACGCCATGCAAACTGTCCTTTCTTCGGAGGTCTTTTCGTCATTATAAAACATCAAGCCCTCATACACATCGGCGCATGAGGGCTTCAAACAACGTATTGTACTTATGCCCATCAAGCAAGGGCGCTCTCCAGGGCGGCACGCGACGTGAACTGTTTTTCCTGATGACTCCCGTTGCGTCCCACCTTCACGACGGTACCGGTCCAGCTGGCTGCATCCCGGTAGTCATCCGTACGAATGATGTAAGAATAATCAAAGGAGCCTTCTTCGGGCATGTCCTGGAAATCGAAGCCGTACTTCAAGCTCTTCACCATCTCTTCCACAAGCGCAGCACGCTGGGTGATGTCGGGGCAGTCCAGCATACCAAGCTCGCAGTTGTACAGCGAGGTCGGCGACACATACACCGTGCGCATCTGCTTCCGGCGACGTTGCTCGAAGCGGTAGATCCCATACCCCATAGCAACAATAGCCGCCCACCAGACCACGCTGATAATCACATCGGCTGGACCGTCAACCGAGCTGAATCCCAAATACCACCATAGCCACAACAGCGCGAGGGACGCTAGGAACAGCGCACCGAGAACAATGAAGTTAACCTTCTTCACGCTTCGCTACGCCTCCTTGCCAGCTTTGCCTCCAGAAGATGCGGGAACCTGTTCGGGGGCGACACCTTCGCCCGTGCCGAGCACGGCAGCTTCGCGCATTTCCAGCTCGTATGCATACGCGCGGCGGAAGAACATGACCACGGCACCGTAGATAAGCGTCGCAATAAGACCGAGGACGATGTACCAATGCACCCAGCAATCGACCGGCTCGTCGAACACGCCCAGAGGCGTTTCCTCGTCGGCCAAGACTTCCTCTTGTGCGCCTTCCTCTGTCGCGGGAGCAGCAAGCGGGGTCGGCTCTTCGCCCGAAATAACCTGCTCGAGGTTCTGCATGCCCGTCGCTATGTTCTCGACCGTCGGGTCGATGCCTTCGCTCGATTGATCCTGCTGCGCCGAGGACGCCGCATCGGGCGATTCGCTCGCAGCCGAGGCGGCACTTGAAGCAGCGGCTGCGCTCGATTCCGGCGCCGTCGCCGCATTCGAACCCGAAGACGGAGCGGTATTTGCAGACGGCACGGTCGTAGCAGCGGGAGCACTATACGGCTCGACCGTTTCCACCACGACGTACTCGATTATTTCCTGCACGGTTTCAACCGCCGGTTCCTCTACCACAACCTGAGGCGCCGAAGCCGATGGAGCAGCTTGGGCGGCAGGCGCCGCAGCTTGACCGACGCCTTGCGAACCCTGCGAGCCGCCGCTGATCACATTTGGCTGACCGGTGATGGGCTTCGCATCCACCTTTTCGATGACCTCTTCGTAGATCTCCAAGGTGCCCAGCTCTTCGTGGATTTGATAATTCGCCTGGTTCGCCGTACCGTCCCAATCGATGCGGTATCCGTTCACGGAAGAACCCACGCCCGACTGGGAACCGGTAACCGTGAAGGTTGCCGTTTCGCCATTAACGAACCCGCCGATTGCACCAGCAGCCGTGAGCGGGGTGCCGTCGGCGTCCTTGAACGCGCTCTCCGTGAACACCGAAAGCATGGCAGGCTCCACCACCGCTTCGCCGTCGATGGTTTCCACGGTATAGTTTTCGGTAACGTCGTTTTCGTCCGGATCGAGGATACGGACGCTGTCCTCCACGATACTCGTAACCACAACGGCAACATCGGTCGTGCCACCTTCGTAGCGGGCTTCTACCTTGTAGTCGTCGGGAAGGCCCGTCCAGGTAATAGCGCCAGCATCGATGGGCTTGCCATCGTAGGTTTTGCTCGCGGAAGGAGCGATGACATACACCGCCTCTTCGGCAGGAAGCACGGTAAGCGTTCCCACTTCTTCAACAAGCTCGTAGTTTTCGGGGTTGCCCGAAACCCACGACAACTCGTAGCGGTTAGGCGACGAGCCGGCATTGGTCTGAGAGCCGACCACTTCGAACTCCACCTGATCGTCGCCCCAAAGCGTTTCGACCATCGCTTCGTCGCCTTCGTTCACGTCGCCCCGGTAAACCAGGGGCTCACCGTCGTAGGCCTTGGTGGCCGAAGGCGTGAAGACGCGCAGCGTGGCAGGTTCGACAACGAGCCTTCCTGCGTCGACAACAGCAGGCTCGTAGTACGCGGTCACGTTCTGATCGCCGCGCCATATCGTGTAGGAAGCAACCGAAATGTCGGTCGAACCAACATCGGTGAGCGAACCATCGAACTGGGTGACGAAAAGCTCGTCGCCTTCTTCGAGGCCTTCGACAGCATAAGGAACCGAGTCGAGCGTTGCACCGTCGTACTGCTTCGTCACATCGTCGAGCACGATGGTCGGTGCACCGTAGAGCGGCTCGGGGACGGTCTTGCCGTCGTCGATGACCGTGTCGTCGATGATGGGCACAACGGGGTTGTCCTCAGGAGGGTTGTCCACATCGAGCGTGGCAACTGCCGCAATGGAAAGCGCTCCTTCCACGAAGTCGCCTTCTATGGCGTACGTGCCGTCGCCACCGTCGAAAGGCAGGGCGCCGAGGGCGTCTTCCACCGACACCGAAAACAGAAGGTAGCCTTCTTCGGGTTGGACCTGGAACGAAAACCCAGCATGCGCAGGAAGAGTCACGGACCCCTGGACGGTCTGGCCGTTGATGAGCACATGACAGTTTTCCGCAGACACGGAAACCGTTGCCTGCGTTTCGTCGGCCACGGCGTCAAGCGAGACGGCGTCGGTCGACGCTCCATTCGTCAATGCTTCGATAGCCCCATCGACGGCATGCGCAATAGTGGTGAGAGAAAAAGTCATGGCAACGGCAACGACAACCGCAACGAGCTTGCCCATTGCAGTGTTGGCGAAACCGAGCAGACGCGTATAGCTGTTTATTCTCATACTCGTACCCTTTCAGGCCGCACAAACGTTATGCTCCCTATCCGAGCTAACAACACGCTTATACGTTTTCTTCGCCGCTGCCGCAAAAAGCGACTCCGGGGACACGCGGAACACGACCCCTCTAAAAAGAGCGGAAATGTCCTCTATTATGATACCAGATTTATGTCTACCATTACGATGGTATTAGCAGTGAATCGCTGATAATTCCTTGGGTAATTCATACAATACGTTTCATTTTGACACCTCCTCCACACCATAGGGCAAGTCAGGCGCGTCTGGGCCAAATGCGCGATAATCGTAAACCGAAGCACTACCACGACAAAAACGTCCGTATATGTCGCGAAAGGAAACGAACATGGAACGTAAAAACGCCTGGAAAGAGTACTCGAGCAAGGACGAGAAAAACCTCGAGAAGCTTTCGTGTGGATACATCGACTTCATCAGCGAATGCAAGACCGAACGCGAATGCGCGGCTCGCGTTATCGACATGGCTCGCGCTGCGGGCTACACCAGCCTCGACGAAGCGATACGTGCGGGAAAGAAGCTGCAGGCTGGCCAGCGCATCTTCGCCGAATGCTTCGGGAAGGCCGTCATCTTAGTCCAGATCGGGTCCCGTCCGATGGAAGAAGGCTTCAACATTTTGGGAGCCCATATAGATTCTCCTCGTTTGGACATAAAGCAGAATCCGCTGTACGAGCAGAACGATTTCGCCTTGCTCGACACGCACTACTATGGCGGCATCAAGAAGTACCAGTGGGTGACCATGCCTCTATCGATTCACGGAGTCGCGGTGCGCAAAGACGGGAGCACGGAAATCGTCAACGTCGGCGATGGCGACGACGATCCGGTCTTTTGCATCACCGACCTCCTGCCCCACCTCGGCGCCGAGCAGATGGAAAAGAAAGGCGCAAAGGTTATCGAAGGCGAGGCGCTCGACATACTGGTTGGGAGCCGTCCGCTGAAGATCAGCGAATCCGCAGCCAAGAAAGCGAAGGAGGGCTCGCCTGAAGCGCTGGCAGCAAAAGAGCCGGTTCATGCCATGATCGCGAAAATCCTTCAAGACAAGTACGGTATCGAGGAAGAAGACTTCCTTTCCGCCGAGCTGGAAGTGGTGCCGGCCGGACGGGCTCGCAGCTGCGGGTTGGACAACTCGATGGTCATCGGCTACGGGCAGGACGACCGCGTATGCGCCTACACCAGCCTTATCGCGCAACTCGAAGCGGGCAAGCTGTCCCGCACTGGCGTCTGCGTACTCGTCGACAAAGAAGAGATAGGCAGTGTCGGCGCAACAGGCATGACCAGCCTGTTCTTCGAAAACACCATGGCGGAAATCATGTCACTTGCCGGCGAAGGAGGCGATTTGCCCCTGCGGCGCGCGCTGTCCCGCTCGCACATGCTGTCCTCGGATGTTAGCGCCGCGTTCGACCCCACCTACGCAAGCGCGTTCGAAGCGAAGAACAGCGCGTTTTTCGGGCGCGGGCTGGTCTTCAACAAGTTCACCGGCGCACGAGGCAAAAGCGGCTCGAACGACGCCAACGCTGAATACGTGGCGAAGATCCGCGCCATCATGGAAAAGGGTTCGGTCGCCTATCAAACAGCCGAGCTTGGCCGCGTCGACCTGGGAGGCGGCGGCACCATAGCCTATATCCTCGCCAAATACGGCATGAACGTCATCGATTCCGGTGTGGCGGTGCTTTCCATGCACTCGCCGTGGGAAGTAACGAGCAAAGCCGACATATACGAAGCGCTCAAAGGATACAAGGCGTTCCTGAAGTACGCATAAACCAGGTTCGCCGTCAGCGGCGCCTGCATGGAACAGCCAACTGTTTTAACTGCCGCTGTGCACGGGGGTGCGGCACGAGCCTTATGCGCGGCGGCAGGACTTCACGGTCCTACATGGACCCATCCTTCACGTAGGCCCATTCGACGGTATCGCCATCTTCGAGGATGTATTCGGTTGCCGCAAACATGGGACTTTCCCCGTTCACCATGTAGGTCCACCCGCTTGCTCCACCGTATTCTTTTTCGTCTAGACCTTCGATGCCCGCCACGTACACACCGTAGCTCGTGGTTCGCGTGTTCAATTCGAGACCGAGCGCCTCGAGGGCGTCGTAGGCGTTCGCTCCCCCGTCAAGTTCGACGGTCTTCGATGCGCTCACCTGCCCATCCGCTTCATCGCTGGACACGCTGACGGCAACGGAGATGGGGCCTTGCGGCTGACTGCTGCTAGACGACCCGGAGAACATGCCGCTGGAAAACGCGTAGCCCAAACCGAGTGCCGCGACAAGCAGCACAGCGGCAACGACAACAACGATGCCGAGTACCTTGGCTTTCTGAGGTGTTGCCCCTTGGCTTTGTCCAGACGTATCGCTCATGCGTCCATTATACCTTAGCGCCCATGCCGTACTTCTTCTTCACGCGCGCGATCATTTCCAAAAGCGGATTGCTTACCAAATAGAGCGTAAGGAATGTGGCCACACCCTGCGAAACGTTTATCGGCAATCCGGACAGGTACACGGCCGCAGCACTTCCCAGGTTGACTTCGGAGGCCATCGTGAACAGCGTGCTTGTGTCGAGTATCGGCCCGGCCACCAGCACCATGAACACGAAGGCGCCACACCCGAGCACAATGCGCGTTGATTTGCTTAGCCGGCTCCGAGGAATGAAATCGTGGTCGGCGAGCATGCCGGCGGTGAAACCTATGAGCCCATACGCGAACATCTGCCACGGCGTCCATGGACCCTGCCCGAAGATGATGTTGCTTGCGAACATGGACAACGCGCCGACCAGAAAGCCCGATTGCGGGCCGAGCGCAATGCCCGAAATGGCAACGACGCCGGCAATCGGCTTGAAATTGGGAAGCCAGAAAAACGCAGCGCGCGACGCCACGGCGAGCGCTGCCATGACGGAGAGCATGACCAGCTCGCGCGCACCGGGTTTGCGGCTTTCGAACGACACGAAAAAGGGAACCATCGTGTAGATGATGATGAGAACACTGGGGACGTAATAGCTGACCGACCCAAGAGCGTTGCTGACCCAGAGCGTAATCGGCGTTAGCAGCAGCACCACCGCCACCGACACGGCAGTGCGCGCACGCGGGGAAAGGCTCGCGAGCTTGCCCTGCCCGTCCGGTGCAGCTATTTGTTCCGCAGACATAGCTCTACCACATCCTCTTCGGTCACGGCGTTGTCGAACACGTGGCGGCTCATACGGTTCGCCGCCGTTGTGTAAAAGCTAGCCTGGCTGAAGAAACCTTGCGGGGTATCCGTTGCCGCCACGGATCCATCGAAGAACATCGCAACGCTGTCGGCGTAGTGCGCGCAGAATTCCACGTCGTGAGACACGAGGACGATCGTGCGGCCTTCTGCCTTCAAAGCTTCGAAAACGCCAGCCAGCTTGCGCTTGAAGAAATTGTCGATGCCTTTCGTGGGCTCGTCGAGCAGCAAGATTCGCGGTTCGCACATGAGCACTTTGGCGAGCGCTGCACGCTGCTGCTCCCCGCCAGACAAATCGAGCGGATGCGAATCCATGAGGTGGGCTATATCGCATGTTTCAGCCACGTCGGCAATACGCGCCTGCCCTTCGTCGGCAGGAACATCCGCGGGAAGCATTTCTTCAAGATCCTCGCGCACGCTTGGCTTCGCAAACAGGTTGGCCGGATCTTGCGGAAGCATGGCGACGGCGCCGGAGAACAGCTCGGATTCCTTCCAGTCTTTCAGATTCCGCCCGAGCACTTCCACCGTGCCGCGGTATGGTTTGATGGAGGCGCAGAGCACTTTCAGCAGCGTCGATTTTCCCGTGCCGTTGCCCCCCACGATGGCGAACGTCGTACCCTGGTCGACGGAGAGGGACGTGTCCTTAAGCACGTCCGGCAAATCCCGCTCGTAGCGCAACCAGACGTCGGAGACGCGGATCGCCAGAGGGCTATCGGCACCCTGCCCGCGAGCTCGTTTGCCCGCGCGCTTCGAAATCGCACGGGGTTCCTGCGCGATCGCGTCTGAAGGCGTTGCATCGGGGTGCGGGCTATCGCTTGGGCGAATACCGCCTTCGGCGGCAGGCGAACCCGGCGAAAGCGAACCGTCGTCGATGGCCCGCACGGTTGGGGCCTCCTCCGCAAAAAGACCCGAAAGCCACCTGCGGCCTTCGCGCACGGTAAGCGGCGCATCGGCTGCGACAACGTCTGACGCATCGTTGACGCCGTAGAAGATACGCAACGGCGCGGGAAGCGCAAACGTCATGTCGTGCTGCTGGGCGTAGAGCTGACCGCCTACCTCGCGGGGAGTTCCCTGGGCGATTATCTCGCCTTTATCCAACACGACCACGCGGTCCACCGACGCGAACACGTCTTCGAGGCGGTGTTCGGTCACGATAACCGTCGTCCCCAATTCGATGTTGATCTTGCGCACCGTGTTCAGAAAATCCGACGCGGCTATGGGATCGAGCTGCGATGTGGGCTCGTCGAGTATGAGCACGTCGGGGCGCATAGCCATGATCGATGCAAGGGAGAGCAGCTGTTTCTGCCCGCCCGATAAATCGCGCACGTCTTTGTCAAACCAATGCTGGATGCCGAAGTAACTGGCCATTTCCGCCACACGCAGGCGCATGGTGCGCTGGTCCACTCCCAGACTTTCGAGGCCGAACGCAAGCTCGTGCCACACCTTGTCGGTGACCACCTGTGCGTCGGGATTCTGCATGACAAATCCGATTTTCTCGCTCTGCGTGCGCTGGTCCACTTCTTCGAGAGGGACACCGTCGAACAGAATCTTGCCGCTGATGGTTCCATAGGGTGCAAGCACGCTCTTCAGGTGCCGCAGCAGCGTCGTCTTACCGCAGCCGCTTTTGCCGCACAGCACGACGTAGTGCCCGCGTTGCACATCCAGAGACACGTCCTTCAGCGACGGAGTCTCGCAATCCGGGTAGGAAAACGTCAGACTTTCGAGAGAGAAATGCGCCATTGTGCGATCTCCGCGAGATTGATAACGGTCGGCAAGGCCAGAAACGCTGCGTAGCATATCACACCCAACCAGGCATGCGATGCGATGGGCGGGATGTCGATGGTCGGAAAGAATTCAACGTAGGCCGAACCCACCGTAAGGCCCACGACAGAACCTGCGAACAGCACCGCCATGACCGCAGCGACAACCACATCCCGTGTGGTGAAACGATAGAGTGAATAGTACGTTCGCCCCGGCAGCCCGTATCCGCGGCTGCGCATGGAATCCGCCGTGACAACCGCACCCTCGAGAGCCCAAGCGGTGAGCATCGACAAAAGCGACGTGCCGTTTCGTACCTTCTGCAACCACGTGTCGGCGCCCACCGACTTTCCGATGCAGGCACGAGCGGTGGCAAACTGCGACGTCTTGCGCTGGTAGCTGGGGACCAGGCGCAACACCATGGTCAAGACCAAGGCAGCAGAAGGAGCGATTTTGCGGAAGAGGTAGGAAATCTTGTCGCTGGTGAGCACGGCGTTGAAACAACCGAACCACAAAAACATGGCGACCACCATCGCAGCCGTCACGAAACCATAGCACAGCGACTCAAGCGTGTAGACACGGCCTCCCAAGTATGTGAACAGCACGGTTGCGCCCATGGGATTGAAGATGGGATTCAGCAGTGCAACAGCGAAAAAGAGGGGTATGGCCCACGACATGGCTTTCAACGCCCGCGGCCCTTTCGTCGTAGCATAACAGGTTATAGCGCACACCACCGAAATGCCGAGATAGACAGGATGACGCACCACCATCGACAGCACAATCGCAAGCACAAACATCCAAAAGCACACGGCAGGATGATATGTTTCGAAGGCAGAACGCATAGAACGTATTCTAACGTATAACCGGTGCAGAACCTGCGTCTGCTACGGCATGCGCTGACGATGCCGTAGCACCCTCGAAAAGCAACCGAAAGGGCGCCGGCTTCATTTGAACCGGCGCCCTTCGCCAATATAAGAGATTGTCCTTGCGCGCAGCGACTACGACACGTTGTCGTCACGCGTGCGACGACGCGCGAACAGCGCCCCAGCGCCACCGACCAGGGCAAGCGCGATAAGGGAAAGCGCTGCGTTGCCGCCTATGGCATCGCCGGTCTTCACCGACGTGGTCGCACGCACCAGCTCCGATACAGATGCAGGCTGCGGTGCCGCAGGTTGCGCGTACGTCGTTGCGGCAGGCTGGGACTGCGCAGACGGCTTGTCCGGCACAGCCGTTACCGCCGATTTGGCGGGAGTGTCCGGCTTGACAGGCGTAACTTCCTGCTCTTCTGCAGCTGGCGTGTTAACCACAGCAGGAGCGCTGTCCAGC
>CAMORQ010000046.1 GCA_946623915.1 uncultured Coriobacteriaceae bacterium
CCAGCGGTAACCGGCTTGCCGTCGCGGTTGTAGGCCAC
Organism: uncultured Coriobacteriaceae bacterium; assembly: GCA_946623915.1. Lineage (GTDB taxonomy): Bacteria > Actinomycetota > Coriobacteriia > Coriobacteriales > Eggerthellaceae > CACXMZ01. The sequence continues at coordinate 39 of CAMORQ010000046.1, forward strand.
GATGATGCGAGCCAGGCGAGCCTTCAGGTCGTCGAGGTCGCTGGCCAGGCAGAACACGGCCATGATTTCGGAAGCAACGGTAATGTCGAAGCCGTCTTCGCGGGCAACGCCGTCGGCAGCGGTGCCGAGGCCGTCAACCACGTTGCGCAGCTGGCGGTCGTTCATGTCGACGCAGCGACGCCAAATGATGTTGTTCAGGTCGATATCGAGTTCGTTGCCCTGCTTGATGTGGTTGTCAAGCATAGCAGCAAGCAGGTTGTTGGCAGCACCGATGGCATGGAAGTCGCCGGTGAAGTGCAGGTTGATGTCCTCCATGGGAACCACCTGGGCATAGCCGCCGCCAGCAGCGCCACCCTTGACGCCGAATACGGGACCCAGGGAGGGCTCACGCAGAGCGAGCATGGAGCTTTTGCCGATCTTGCACAGAGCGTCGTGCAGACCCACGGACGTGGTGGTCTTGCCTTCGCCAGCCGGCGTGGGGTTGATGGCCGTAACCAGAACCAGCTTGGCTTTCATGGGCTTGTCCTTGTAGGAGTGGATGTCCACCTTGGCCTTGTAGTGGCCATAGGGCTCGCAGGTTCCCCAGTCGATGGCAGCCTTCTTGGCGACTTCCTCGATGGGGAGCATCGTAGCTTCTTGGGCGATCTCGATATCGGACTTGTAATCTGCCATGTTGCTTTTCCTTTCCTTTTCTTTTTGTTTTCCTCGGTTTCCTACACTTACTTATGCTGCGTTTTCAGCAGAGCGCCATGCCGAATTGGGTACAGCGCCCTGCGTGGTGCACAAATTAGGAGTAATCCTTCGGGGCGTCCTCGGGGGGCTTGACGCCGTTCCTGGCCTCTTCGTCCGGTTGGACGCCGGGCAGCCACTGACGACGAGCGTAACCGTCGATGCCGATGTTGGTGGCGCCCCAGGGGCTCTTGAAGATGTTCTCCCAGTTGTTCGGCGGAACGATGTAAGACTGCAGCGTGTCCGTTTCGCCGTGGGGCTTCAGGCGATGGTACGCCTTGAACCACACGCAGTACTTTTCGCCGGGGAAGACTTCGCACCAGCCGTCCTTGGAGCCGCCGCACGGTCCGTTACGCTGGGATTTCGGGCACTTGACCATGGGGCAGCTGTACGCCACGGCGTAGAGACCGCAGTCGCCGCAGTCCATGCAGTCGTACATGAACACCTTGCCCAGATGCTCGATGCCATGGGCACGGTTGCGGCCCTTCTTGGCTTCCAGGCTGCGTTCGCGGGAAGCGAAGATGCCGTTGATGCCCTTGCCCGGCATAAACACGGTGTGGTGCGCGAAACGGGACAGCGCGTAGTTGCCCTGGACCTTCTTGTCATGCGAGTAGTCTTCCGTGAGCGGATTGGGCTCGCGCAGGTTCAGACCCGTCTCGGGGTCCTTCTTGTAATAGTAGAAGCAGTTATCCTGCGGATACTCGAAGGCTTCCAGATGCTCCATCCAGTTGGACTCGTACTGGTCGGCCAGGTCGAGGATACGGGTGACGTTCTCGGGGCTGCAGCCCACGCCGCCGATGTGGACGCCACGGCAGCCGAGGCCCTTGGAGATGGCGATCATCTTCGCAGCGCGCTGCAGGCGAGCTTCCAGGCCCTTGTCCTCGGAATTATCGCGCTCGTCCTTCAGAACCTGCAGGAACTGGTCGGTAACGTCGCAGCCGGGGATGCCGCCACGGTTCATGGCGCCACCATGGCCTGCGTTGATAACGTAAATGTTGGCGATCAGCGGAACGTCGATGCCGTTGTCCTCCATGAGCCACAGCATTTCCTGCAGCTTGCGAGCCGAGAAGCCCACCTGGCTGATACAGAACTGTGCGCCAGCGACAACCTTCTTCTTCAGCTTGTACAGCTGCGTCATGGTTTCGCCTTCGGTCCACTTGAACGGGGAAACGACGCAACCCGGGAAGAACGTGCCCGGAGTGGTGCGCTCGACGTCGCCCTTGAAGTTGGGGTAGCCCATGCCGCGGTTGAACGACTGAATCTGTTGCGTCATGGTAACAGGATCAAGGTCGAACACGGGGCGCGGCTGGCCCATCCAACCAGTGCCGTTGTAGTCACCGGTCATGACGAGCAGGTTTTCGATGCCCACGCGCTGCATGCCGTAGTACTGCGCTTCGGCCTGGTTGCGGTTACGATCCTTGCAAGTGAAATGCACGAGCGGGACAATGCCTTCGTCGAGCAGCTGCTGCGCGAAGTATTCAGGCATAAGAGCCGGATTGCCGGAAGGACAGTCGGTGATGGACACGGCATGAACGCGCCCCGTTGCCCAATTGCCTCTGGCTTCCTCGAGCAGTTCTTCTTGGGACTTCTCCAAGCCGCAACCGCGGCCAGGAATGGCTTCGCAGGTGATGATGAACTCACCCGCCTCCATAGCTTCTCTGAACCTATTTTGAACCATAGCCAACCTTGCCTTTCTCTACGTCTGCATGCTAACTACGTTTTAGGGTGAGTGTGACTATAGTACGCGATGATGAAATTCTAAGAAATGCACTTTTATATCTTTTATTGAAATTCCATGCTCGATTACCTGAACAGGGTCATCAAAAAGAACCTGTGTGTTTTGGAAACAAAAGACCAGATGGTCGATGGGTTTTCTAGCGATCCCGCAGGTTCAACTCTTTACTACGCTCGACCTGGCCGCGGTGGCTGCGGAAATACCCTGGCGTCACGCCGACCTCGCGCTTGAATGCGCGGGTGAAATAGCTCGCGTCGACGAAACCTGACATGCGCGCTATTTCGGACATGGGCAAATTGGTGGCGAGCAGATTGTTCTTCGAAGCATCGATGCGCACGTTCGTAAGAAACGCGCTGAAACTTTGCCCGTACTTTTTCTTGAACAATCGCGAGAAATACGCAGGCGAAAAGCCCACTTCGTCAGCCACGTCTTCAAGCGTGATCTTACGATTGTAGTTGGCCAAAATGAATTCGGTTGCACGGTACACGTCATCGGCGTAGTTAATGTCCTGCAACCGCTCGACGAGAGCCGTAAGCTGTTCGACACATCGCTCGATGCAATAGCATTGCTGTTCTTTCGTGCGAGCGGCGGCAAGCTTCTTGCGGTAATCGTGCGACACGCCGAACACCGTTTCGGTAGCCACCCCCGCCTTGAGCGCGGCACGGGAGCACACCGTGACGAGTTCGGCTATGCGGTCGGCGAACGTTCCCAGGTCACCAGCGTAATATGCGGCCTGCAGCATGCCCAAAAGCTCGTTGAGATGGCGGCGCGCCGCAGACGCTTCGCCGCGTCGCACGGCGTCAACGAGCGACTCTTCGAGCGTGATGCTGTATTCCTTCACGGGCGTTTTCTTGCTTCGCGAAAGAACCCCGTGGATTTCGCGCTGCTGGTCCATGGTTATCTGCCGCATCATGCGCAGAAGGCTTTGGCTCGAGTCGCTGACACTGACCGCACATGCAGAAAGCAGGTCCGAAAGATACTGAAGGTAGGCCGGCTCACGCACAGGGAAGGGGCGCAGCTTTGGGTCGAGGGTGCGCGACGTTTCCGTGTAAATGTGCACGGGGCCAACCGTGAGAGCACCCACCAAACCGGCGTCGGCGATTATGGGAGCCGCGAAGAATAGACGATCCTGACCACACATATAGAAATAGCGGCCGCCGAAACGCTCTGCGAAGTCGGCTGCCTGATTGTGCACTTTCTGACATTGGGGACCCCACAGCGGCAAAGCTATAGGCCAATCGAGAGGCGCCCCATGCTCAAGCGCGTTTTGCAGGTACCCTTCGTTTGCCATGCAAAATGGGCATTTGCCCGCACACGCATTCCTGCTGTAGAGCACTTTGACTCTAACGCCGTCTTCACCGGGAATGAACAGCGTACCGCCAAGACCGCTAACGCGCTCAAACGCATTAAGAATCTCGATAGCTTGTTCCTGGTCGAACTGTTGCTGCGCCATGTGGCCCATCTCCTTGTGCTAGAAATGGCACTATCATGCTCTGCGATTTTCATTATATGACATTTCTCGCATCGATGCCTTGCCCGTGGCAAGCATAATTCACAAGGAACGTGACCTATGCGGCCCGCACGCACCTCGAACGCCATGCAGCACCCAGTCCTGGAAGAGAACGCAGCCTGTAATTGATATGGAAGCATTCCCATTAAGGGGTGGACAGGCGCGGTAAAACGCCCATAATACGAATAAGCATACTGAAAGGCCGCGAATGATTTGCCCGAACTGCGGAAACGAAATTAGCGAAAACGTAACGCAATGCCCGCACTGCAGCGCCCTCGTCACGACGGGCGCTCGATGGGGAAAGGCATCCCACGCCCGTGGCACCAATAGCGCGAGCTTCTCTTCGCCGCAAGCGCCTGTATCCGCATTCGTTGCCGCGACACCTCGCCTACACAAAAGCAAGCCTCAAGGCCTGAAGATCGCAGCTGGCGTGATTGCCATCGCCTTGGCCGCCATCGGCATCGTCGCGAGCCTGACCTTGGCATCTGCCGGCAGTAAGTCTATTTCGTCGTCTACGCCCGAACAGGTCGAGATGGCTGCACAGCAACGCCAGGAAGCCAAGCTGCACGACGTGACCATTTCGGTGCAAGGCGTAGGGTTCGACGAAACCAGCACGCCCTTACCTGTGGAAGTGTCGGGTGCCGACGCGGCTGGCAACGCCTACAACGAAGTTGCCTTCGTCACGAGCAATGGGAAGGGCCTGCGCCTGCCTGTTGGCAGATACGGCGTTCGCCCCGCTGCGTCGCCCATCACATCGAGTGGCGGATTGTTCCTGTTCAGCAGCAACAAAAAATATTTTTCGGTTGATGCCGAGCTGGAAGAAGGCGCGCCGGTCGACGTAAGCGAGGAAATCCAGCTCGTGCTCGAACCGGCCGACCCAAGCGACCTTTCCACCGAAGGCATCGAAACGGCTCGCAACTACGCCATGGAAAGCGGCCTTACGGCAGAAGCCGTCGACCAACTGCTTGCCAGCGTCAATGAAGCCATTGCTGCACGTTTGAGCAGCATCGGGTTCTCGCATGCGCAAACCTACCGCAACTCGCTCTACGTTGGCGATGTGCGCACCGACGCCGGATATGCACTTGCCGCAGGAATCGAAGGCACAAAGTCCACCCCTGTGCACACTGACATGTTCCTGTTCACGAACAACACGCTCTATTATGCCGAAGACTCGCAGGGGAAGACGAACCAAGCCGTTTCGCTTCATAGGCGCAACCTGAACAACAGCCAGGAAGATGTTCTCGCAACCGACCTGTGCTCCCAGACGCAACCTTATTTCGCAAACGGCTACATCGTCTACGAAACCAACCGCTATGGATCGCACTTCGTACGTCGCCTGAACCTGAACGATCCCAAAGAAGAGTTCAGCTTGAGCGAAAGCCTGCCATGGAACGTTTCGAAACTGCTCGGCGTGAAAGACGACAAGGTCTACATCGGCACGGAAAACGACAACATGCCCATCGTGCACACCGTTCCTTTGGAAGGCGGCACCTCCACCGAACAGGCTATGGGCGAAGCGTACGGCAGCATCGTGGGAATGTACGACAACAAAGTCGTAGTGCTCAGCAGCTACAACAAGCTGGCTGCCTACTCGCTGGACGGCAAGCAGCTCTGGGAAGTTGACGCTCCGGACGGCTTTTCTCTGGATCGCCGCATCATCCACCAGGATGCAACGCTGTACACGATGGTTCCTAGCACATCCACAGTTATCGCCATAAACCTGGAAAAGGGTGAATCCCGCGTCTTCGACCTGGACATTCAGTATCCCTACAGCATCATGCTGGTCAAAGACAACCATCTCTATCTTGCCGGCAGCAACACATACAACGACGATAGCGAAAACATAACCTACGAAGTATTCGATTTGGACTTGGGAAGCGGCTCGGTCAACGGCATGGGCAACTTCGAAGTGGCCAAAGAAGAACAGACTGATTCGTCGGACGAAGACTGGGGCGACACCGTTTCCTACTACGACGACAGCAACGACGACTACTATTACAACAACAATTCCTACAACAACAATTACAGCAACAATTCATACAACGATAATTCCGATTCCGATTCCGATTCAGGTTCTGATTCTGATTCCAATACCGACAGCAACTCAACGTACGACAGCACGAACAACTACGACTCGGACAGCGACTCAACGAGCAACACGAACAACGACAATTCGGACAGCGAATCGTCGTACAACAGCGATACTAACTGAGCTTAACTAGCTGAGCTTAACTAACTGAGCTTAAGCGCTGCGCGCCTCTGCTAAAAGCCGGGGCAAACTAGGCTAGGCCAGGCTTTTCGTTGCCACGATTGGCACACCCGTACCTGCGGCGTCTTCGATGACAACCTGTCCAGAATCGATGGGGGCTTGCAAACGAAGCGCACGGACCTCTTCCATAACATCGAATATCTTCGCTTTCGGAATAGGCGAAGACGTTTTCACACTCAACGGTTCCAGGACGCCATCCGCCCACACCACCGCACTGATGTTGCGCCGAGGATCGACCGCTTCTTGCTTGGCGTACTCCAGTCCGCGATTGCAGGTGTAGCCGGACACGTCCGCTAGATTACCCGCATCGTCGAACGTTACTTCCAACACACACCCAAGCGGGCAGCTGACGCACGTGAAACTCGTGGAATCTGCCATGTTATTCTCCTCCTTCGGCGCGCAGAACCAACTTATCGAATCCCGCGACGCTGTCCAGCGACACTTTCATCTGCTCCATTTCCGCAGGCACGGCGATACGCCCTTTCTTGCGCTTAATCTGCTCGGAAGCGCCCGAGTCGCTGACCCCATCCAGGAAGAACGCCGGCTTATCCATCGGCTTGCGAACACGGAAGAACAGCGTGACTTCCTTACCTTGTGCAATGCTAGATGCCGCAATCTGCTGAGGAACGATATAGGAAACGCCGTCACCCGCTTCAACGGGAATGGCCTGCGGCTGAGAGGCCGGCGCGTCGCCCAGCACGTACGCTGCCGCACTGGCACCGGCGCGATCACCTTCTGCAGAGGCGAAGTCTACGACATCGTGCACATGCAAGGCGTTGCCGCATGCGAAGATGCCTGAGACGCTGGTCGCAAGCGTATCGTCGACCACAGCACCACCGGTTGCCCGAGACAGTTGGATTCCCGCGGTCTTGGCAACTTCGTTTTCCGGGAGCAACCCAATGGAAAGCAGCAGCGTGTCGCATTCGATGCGCTCTTCGGTTCCGGGAATCGGCGCACGCGTGCCCACCTCGGCATCAGCAATCCACACGGCCTCCAGGCGCGTATCGCCCTCCAACCGCACAACCGTCTTCGATAACATGAGCGGGATACCGAAATCATCCAAGCATTGAACGACATTGCGCCGCAAACCAGCAGGCCATGGGCTGGTCCCCAGCACGCAAAGCACTTCGGCTCCCTGAAGAGCCAGGCGCCGCGCCATGATAAGCCCCACATCACCCGTACCCTGGATGACCACGCGCTTGCCGGGCAGACAGCCCTGCAGATTCATGAAGTTTTGCGCGCTTCCGGCAGAAAAGACGCCCGAAGGACGGCTTCCCGCCACATTGAGCGCGCCGGCGCCGCGTTCGCGCGATCCAGTGGAGAGCACCACCGCTTTCGCGCGAATAGCGTGCTGGCCGCTTTCGTTGACTGCCACCACCGTATGCGCGCCGCCAACCGTCTCGGCTGGATCGACACGCAGAACGCTGGTGTTCATCATGGTGTCCACCGACGAATCCATCGAGGTCACCTCGCGCTGAGCGTATTCGGGACCTGTGAGTTCCTCCGAGAACCGATGCAAACCAAACCCGCTGTGCACGCACTGTTTCAATATGCCGCCGAGGCGGCCCTCGCGATCGATGAGCAGCACGCGCGCCGCACCGCCCCGCGCGGCTGCGTTGGCAGCTGCGATGCCTGCGGCACCGCCACCCACGACCACCACGTCGTAGGACGCGCTCGATTCTTCGTGCGAGCCGCTAACGGTGCGATCGTGCGATTGCGCTTCCACCAGGTCTTTGTAATCCTGCCGGGCCTCGGCAACCATGTAAGAACCGCGGAGACGGCGGTCGACCTTAGTGGGGTCGATGCCCGTTTCGCGAACGTAGATCTTCATAAGCTCGGGGCTGCAGAAACCACCATGGCAGCGGCCCATCATCACACCGCAGCGCCATTTCAGAGCATCCAGCGTCAGGACAGGCAAGGGTCCGTGCAAAACATCGAGAATATCTGCTTCGGACACCTCGCAACAACGGCACACCACGCGCCCCTCGCTTGGATCGGCAGCAATCGCTGCCGCCCGTTCTTCATCGTTCATCTGGGCAAACAAGGTTTTAGGAACACGCCGCGGATTGAACGATTCGTTCGCATCAAGTCCCAAGCATGACCCAATCTGCGCGGCGATCTCGACGCCGACGGCAGGGGCGCTGGTAAGGCCCGGCGACTCGAAGCAGGCGATGTTGAAAAATCCCGGAGCATCGTCGGGCTCGCCGATAACGAAATCGCCGACGTCGCCCGTCGACCGCAAACCGGCGAAATTCGTGATGATGCCGCGCGCGGAAAGGGACGGCCACGTCTTCTTGCCGGCCTGCAGGATTTCCGCAAGACCGTCGGCGTCCGTGGACACATCCGTCTTGGAATCCTGGGCATGCGCGTTCGGACCGACGATCATATTGCCATGGATCGTCGGAGTTATGAGCACGCCTTTGCCCTTGTCGGTAGGCGCCTGAAACATGGTGTGGGAAAACGTGGAACCCATATCCGTGTCGTAAAGGCAGTAATCGCCGCGGCGCGGGGTAATGTGCAGCTTCCGTTCGCTAACCTGGTTGTTCAGCTCGTCGGCAAATGCGCCGGCAGCGTTTACCACCGCGCGACTCGTAAGCTGACTGCCGTCATCCAGATCGAGAACGAAACTGTTCCCATCCTTGCGCACGCGTTCCACTCTGCAATCGAACGCGAATTCGACACCGTTTTCCGCAGCATTTTCTGCTGCGCGCAAAGCGACATGGTACGGATCGCAGATTCCACCCGTTGGGGCCAGCAGCGCACCCACCGCATCAGGTGAAACGTTAGGTTCCATTTCCAGTAGTTCGTCGCGCGACACCTCACGCACGCCTTCAATGCCGTTTTCGGCTCCCCGTGCGACGAGGTCGCGTATCGTCTTCATCTCTTCGTCTGAGTACGCCACAACCAGCGAGCCATTGCGGAATAAGGGGAACCCCAGTTCTTCTGCCCATTGCGGGAACAGCAGCGAACCCTCTCTGTTGAAGCGAGCTTTCGCCGAACCGGGCTTCGGGTCGAATCCTGCATGCACGATGCCCGAATTCGCACGCGTCGCTCCGCAGCAAATGTCGTTTCCTGCCTCGACCACCAACGTGCGCGCATTCCACCGCGCCAATTCACGCGCCGCACAGCACCCTGCCACACCGGCGCCAATCACCACTACATCCCATTGCTTTTGCATAGCATCCCCTTCGGTCTTTTGAGTGCGTCCATTCTACAATGGCATTTGTCGCAATCTCGGCTTCAACGCACTATGCGCAGGGAAATCGCATGGTGCAGCTGCCCTCGCACCGCACCTTCGCTGCATTCGTGCACGCCAATGCCGAACCCTGCAAACCGCACGCATGCGCACTGCACCCAGGTCGCGTACCCTGTTCACTCGTTGTCCAACCGACTTGACAACGCAGCGTTATTAAACGAACATATGTACTATGAAAGAATTTGGGGCACTGGACGGGCTCAACGAAGCCCAGCGCGATGCCGTCACCGCGACGGAGGGGTACGTCCGCGTTGTTGCTGGTGCCGGATCAGGCAAAACGCGCGCGCTCGCCCGCCGCTTCGCCTACCTGGTAAACGACCTGGGCATTATGCCCGGCAACATCCTGTGTGTCACGTTCACCAACAAAGCAGCCAACGAAATGCGCCAACGCATCCGTTCGCTCACAGGCGATGCGGACACCGGATATGTGAACACCTTCCATGGGTTTTGCGTCTCCGTGCTGCAGGAAGACTCTTCCGCGCTCTCGCTTCCTAAGCGCTTTTTGGTGCTCGACAACTCGGACATCGACGCCATGTTGCAGATTATCTACGAGGAGCGCGGCATCACTTTGCGCGACTACACGTTCTCGAAAGCGCGCGACATGTTCGAGATCCGCAAAACCCTTACGCACACCGACTACTATCACGACATGCTCGACCTTTCGT
>CAMORQ010000047.1 GCA_946623915.1 uncultured Coriobacteriaceae bacterium
GCACAAACCAGCAAACGCGTCCCTCGAACGTGACAGATGCACCCGTCCCCCGGTCACATCCTTTACTCGTTCTGTTCGCCTTCCGTAGCCCCCGAGGACGGACGCGAAGGCCCACCCGAGCCCCCCACAGGCTCCCCAGCGGCCAGCGAAGCGTCATCGCCTCCCGCAGGTTCCGCCAGGCCGTCTTGCCCCACCGGCGTACGAGCAGACTCCCCCGCAGGCACCCCGGCGGCCAGCGAAGCGTCGCCGCCCGCAGGTTCCGCCAGGCCCACCCCGGCAGAGGGGGTGCCGGGGGATGGCGAAGCGACTGTCTGAACACCAACTTCTCCAGGCTGCGCAGCAGCCTCTTTAGATGCATGAAGCAGCGGAGCGCACGATGAAGATTCGGAACGAGCGGAGCGAAGTTTCGAATCTTCGAGCAGCGGAGCGTCTGTCGCGGAGCCATCCCCCGGCACCCCCGGGACCCCCAGGACGCCCGGGGCCGAACCCCCCGGAGCCGCCCCCGCGATAGTGGTTGCCGCAGCCTGCACCGCCCCCGTCTGCTCGTGCGCCAACCACTCCTCCCAGCGGTTGTCCAGCAGGGCTTGGCAGGCGTCGCCATCGATGGTTTCGCGCTCCATGAGCACGTTCGCCATCAGATGCATCTGGTCGGCACGCGAGCTGAGGATCTCGTATGCCGTGTCGTGCGCTTCCTTCATGATGCGCGCCACTTCGTCGTCGATGCGTCGCGCCGTCTCTTCGGAGTAATCCTGCGTGTTGCCGTAATCGCGGCCCAGGAATACCTCGTGGTTGGGCTGCCCGAAAACCTGCGTGCCCAGCTCGGTGCTCATGCCGTACTGCGTCACCATCTGGCGAGCCATCTTGGTGGCGCGCTCCAAGTCGTTGGAGGCGCCGGTGGTGATGTCCTCGCAGAAGATTTCTTCCGCAACACGTCCACCCATGAACACGGCCAGCTCCTGCATCATTTCGTTGCGACCGTTCAAGACCTTATCTTCCTTGGGGATGGACAAGGTGTAGCCCAGCGCGCGACCGCGGCTGATGATGCTGATCTTGTGCACAGGGTCGGCCAGCGGCAGCGTGTGCCCCACGAGGGCATGGCCGCTTTCGTGGTAGGCGATGGTGCGCTTGGTTTGCTCGTCGATCACGCGGCCTTTGCGTTCGGGACCGGCGATCACGCGCTCCATGGAATCCTGCACTTCTTCCATCGAGATAATTTTTTTCTGACGACGCGCCGTGAGCAATGCGGCCTCGTTGAGCAAATTGGCCAAGTCTGCGCCGGTGAACCCTGGAGTCAGTTTGGCTATCTTGTCCAGGTCCACGTCTTGAGCAAGAGGCTTGTTGGCAGCATGCACCTTCAGAATCTTCTCGCGACCCTTTACGTCGGGCACGTCCACGACGATCTGGCGGTCAAAACGGCCGGGGCGCAGCAGCGCGGGATCAAGCACGTCGGAACGGTTCGTCGCCGCAATCAGGACGACCGAGTCGTTGGCATCGAAACCGTCCATTTCGACCAGCAGCTGGTTAAGCGTCTGCTCGCGTTCGTCGTGGCCGCCGCCTAGACCCGTACCGCGCTGGCGGCCAACGGCGTCGATTTCGTCGATGAAGATGATGGCGGGTGCAGCTTCCTTCGCCTGCTTGAACAAGTCGCGCACACGCGAAGCGCCCACGCCGACGAACATTTCGACGAAGTCCGAACCCGAAATGCTGAAGAACGGCACGCCCGCCTCGCCGGCAACCGCGCGTGCAAGAAGCGTCTTGCCCGTACCCGGAGGGCCGACCAGCAAGCAACCGCGCGGAATCTTTGCGCCGATTTCCTGGTATTTGGCGGGATTCGCCAGGAAGTCGCGAATCTCCTGCATTTCTTCCACGGCTTCATCCACGCCGGCGACGTCTTCGAACTTCACGTCGGGGCGCTCTTCGGTGGCCATCTTCGCCTTGGTGCGCCCAAAACCCATCTGCTGGTTGTTCGCCTTGCTCATCTGGTAGAACAAGAAGACGAAGAAGCCCACCATTATCAGCATGGGCAAGTAGGATAGCACCGCATTCAGAGCCGAATTGGGCAGTTTCACTTCGTATTTCACGTCTGGATGGGAAGCCATCAACTCCTGCAGGGAGTCGCTGCCAACCCAGGTGGTGGTGAACTTGCGCTGCTCCCCCAAATTCGTCGAGGACACATCGGCAAGCTCCACTTTCCCCGAGGCGGTCTTCTCGTCCGAGGTTTGCAAAGTGCCCAATGCCGAGTTCAGCGCCGAAAACGCCGTGTTGTAGCTTTCGATGATGCTGCCTGCTGCGGTCTGCGCCGGATAGTACTTGCCGTTGATGGTGTTGCTGCTGGCGTCGAGGGTTACCTCCTGCACGCGGTTTTCGTTCACCGCTGACACGAAATCGGACGTGAGCAGCTTGTCCGTCTGCATCTGGGCGTCGTCGTCGCGCTGCCCAAGCACCGAGCTCATCTGGGACACGATAAACACCAAGATGAGGATCATCAGGATGGACCAAACTATTGTTGTGCGGGGGTTTGTGGAAGGTTTTTTCTCTGGCATGCGATTTCTTTCTTGGGTACGTGGTTGCCCGGGCGGCTACTGGTATATCTCTTTTTTCAATATGCCGAGGTAGGGCAGGTTGCGGTAGCGCTGCGCATAGTCGAGCCCGTACCCCACGATAAAGCCGTCGGGGCACTCGAAACCGGAATAGCTGCATTCGATATCCACACGACGCTCGACATTCTTAACCAGCAGGGCGGCAATTTCGACGGAAGCAGGATTGCGCATACGAAGGTGCTCCACCACGTTGTGCAGCGTCAGGCCGGAATCGAGGATGTCTTCCACCACGAGGACATGGCGGCCTTCGACATCGGCCGTCACGTCTTTGTGGATTTCCACCACGCCCGATGTCGTAGCGCCAAGCCCATAGCTCGACGCAACCACGAAATCCATTTCGAGCGGCATGTCGATTGCGCGAACAAGGTCGGCCATGAAAATGACTGCGCCGCGCAACACCCCTACGACCAGCATATCGCCTTCGGGGTGGTCGGCGGCTATCTGCGCCCCCAGCTCCTGAACGCGCGCATGAATCTGCTCTTCGGTAAAGAGAATTTCGGATATGTCGTCATGCGGTGAATGCATGCGCCCTGCTTTCATCATTATTACTGTTGCAACCTGCTAGTTTAGCAAAATAGAGCAGGCACGAGCTGACAACACGGTAACAGGCAGCAGGATTACAGGTACTGTTCACGCCTGCGTCGAACGCCGCCAACCCTTCCCGATGTTAGAAGCAGCATACCTCACAAGCGCGTTCACGTGCGCAAAAACGAAGCGCGCATGCCGAAACGAACGCCAAGTTATTCCACTAGGTCGGGAAAACGTTCGACCAAGCGAGCGACAGGCAGTCCGATGATGTTGTCGAGCAAGCCGTCAAAGGATTCGACGAACTGACCGCCTGCCCCCTGAATCGCATACGATCCCGCTTTGTCATAGCATTCGCCTTGCGCCACGTACGCGGCTATCTCGTCGTCTGACAACGTGCGGAACGTCACCTGACTCGTTTCATGGAACGTGGTATGGCCGGCCGACACCTTGCCTTCGTCATTCGGGGCGATTCCCCAGACCGCCACTCCGGAAATCACTTCGTGCGTGCGTCCCGATAGCTTGCGCAGCATGCCCACAGCTTCCGAAGGCGTATGAGGCTTGCCGAAAATGTCCCCGTCGAGAACCACCATCGTGTCGGCGCCGATAACCATCGTCGGCTCCGCGGGCAACTCGGGGGCGTCGAGCAGCTCCTGGACCACTACACCTGCCTTGCGATCGGCAAGCATGCAGGCGGCTGATGCAGGGTTTGCGCGCTCGTCGGGCTTCAGGGACTCGTCGACATCGGAAACCTGTACGGAAAATGTCACCCCCGCATCTTTGAGCAGCTCCTTTCGGCGGGGACTTTGCGATGCCAGAATCACTTTCATCAACGTATTCCTTTCCGACGCGCCCGGTATGCACTCATGGGTTCGATGCGCAGGCCCCGCTTGTTGGCGGACAGCGCCAAATCGCCCTGGATGTTGTTGGTGTAGCCGCTTATGGGAGCGCCGTCGGCAAACGCCGCAACAATCGCTTCGACGCTTGCCGCATCCACCCGTTCCTCGACGCCGAGCATGCGCTTGAGCACATCGATGGCCGCACGCCGTTGCAGAGGGAGCTCGACCGCCGCGAAGCCAGGCGCGATTACGCAGCCGGCGCACGGATCGCCTACGGACTCCCAGCTTACGTGCTCCTCCACGATCTGTGCCGTCCACGCATCGAGCATGTCGTCCTCGTCAGCGATCAGGTCCATGGTGCGCGACAGCGTCTGAAGCAGACGCGGATTCCGCTCGAGCGCCTTCGGTACGATTTCGTGGCGCACATAACCGCGGAACAAATCGGTGTGGGCGTTGGTGGCGTCCTCGCGCCAAAGGTTGCCGCCGCTGTCACGCACAAGCGGCTTGCCCTCTCCCGCTTCAACATCCAACGCACGCCTCTTCAGATAGTCGCGCAGATCCTGGCGCGACACGCCCAAGCAGGGACGCACGACGGAGCCGTTGCGGTAGCGCATCGACCGGAATCCTCCCGGGCCCGTGCCCACGATGGAGCGCATGTAGAAGTTTTCCACGCGGTCGTCTTGCGTATGCGCCGTGAAAATCCGCCCGTCGCCGATCGGATGCAGCGCATGCCGGCACAAACTCTCGAGTGCGCCTTGGGCCGCCGCGTAACGCTCGCGTCTGGCTATCGCCTCGGTGTTGGCGCCTTCTTGTCGGGCGATACCGCCTACATCCACTTCAACCAGGAAAAACGGCAACCCAAGCGCCTCGGCCAAGTCATGCACGAAAGCAGCATCGGCTTCGGCGTCGGCACCGCGGAGCTTGTGGTTCACGTGGAGCATGGCGATTTCGCCCAACATCCCAAGCGAGGCCAGTTCGGCGGCTATATAGGCCAGTGCCGTGGAATCCGAGCCGCCGGACACCATCAGCAACACCGGCGTTTTCGAATCGGCCAAATCATGCGTTTCTATGGTATGTGCGATGCGTTCTATCATAGGCTCATGATACAGGATACGCCCGTGTGCGTGCTTTTATGCATGGAGCAGACAATGCACCCGACGCACGAGCAAGGTGCGCGCTACTCCTCGTAGAGAAGGTAGGGCCTCCTTTGCTCTTTGAATCGCTGGACGTCTTCGTGCCAAGACGCCTTTATCTCTTCGGCGCTCCTGCTCTCTTCCACCATGGTCCGCAAACCATCCGAACCGCTCAGAAGGTCGATCATGTAACGGCCGTTCGCATCCGGCTGCCCCCAGAACGACTCTTCGTAGCCCGACTGCCGGTATGCGTTGAACGCCTGGATCAGATACGCCGGATTCACGCCCGCGGCCCAAATCTCTTCGATAGGCACGTCGCGCAAATCGACCCCGTAACACGTCTGGCCCATAAACGATGGCTCTGTTGCGCCCGGCATGCTTTCTGGAGTGAACGCGAAGTCGAAACCCGGCGCTCCTTGCGTGTACGGGCTCCCATACGCCTCGAAGGGGAAATCGGTGCCGCGCCCCACCGACATTTGCGTGTATTCGAAAAAGCACGTCGAGGCGTACAGATACACCGCCCGCATGTCTTTGATGTTCGGAGAAGGGCTGCAAATCAGCGACGTCTTCGTTTGATGCGTGTAGTTCTTACAGGGAATTACGGTAAGCTGACATGCATCTTTTCCCGCGCTCAACCAACCTTCCCCGTTTATCATGAGCGCCAGCTCTCCCCAGGTCATGCCATGGACAACCGGAATCGGCAATTGGCCAACGCCCGATGCGTATGCTTCTTGCAGGATGGGGCCGTCAACGTAGAACCCGTTTGGATTGGGACGGTCCAAAATCACAACTTCCTTGCCGTGCAAAGCGCAAGCGTCCATCAGGTAATACATGGACAGATAATAGGTGTAGTAGCGGAGCCCGACATCCTGCATGTCGACGACAAGCGTGTCGAACCTCGCCAGATCTTCTTCAGCTGGAGAGTGCATGCCGTCGGCATAGAGCGACAGGATGGCAACGCCCGTCTTTTCGTCCACCGAATCATCCACCGACGCGCCAGCGTCTTCCGTGCCACGGAAACCATGCTCGGGACTGAAAACGGCGGTGACATCGACTCCCCGCGCGATCAAGGCGTCTAGGATATGCTCGCCTAAGGCCAGCTCCACGCCATCCGAATCCAGCCCGAAACGAGTGTCGACGCCTTCTTCGCCGGTGAGAGTGGCTTCGTCGCCGACGATGCCAGTATGGTTGGAATACAGGGCGACGCGTTTTCCTTCCAGCAACGGCACGTACGCTTCGAACTGCTCGTCGCCGAGCACTACCTCGTGCGCGTCCTGCCCGTCTGGATTCTCGGCCTGCGCTCCTCCGCTTGAAGTTGTGTCTTCGGATGCGGCCGTGTCGCTCGCGTCTGCCTCCGGCGTAGCATGCGAGCCCTCTTCGCCCATTCCGCTCGAAGCAGCGACGACGTGCGAGGAGCTAATCGACGCATGCGCCGGCGCTTCCTGGTTGCTCGACGCCGACACAGGCGCCGGAGATGCGCATGCGCTCGATAGGGCTGCGCCCACAAGCAGCGCGAACAGCGCAATCAAGGTTTTTTCCATACGTGCCCTTTCCACACAGACGCATAGGTACCGGCCCTGCGCCCGCATTCCGCATCCCGGCTCTGCTCTGTTCATGACCCGCCCATCACGACGTTTTGCAGCGACCACATTTGTTGCAACCGTTGCATACGGGCCTGATCGCGCACTCTTCGCAGTTTTCGCAATAGTACGGCACGTGCAACTGGTCGTCTGGAATGGACAGACCCAATCCATCGGTGAAGCTGAACTTCAACGGTTTGCCCTGATAGCTCATGCCGGATTTGAACGCCTGAGTGGTCTGAAGCCGTTTGCCCTTAAGGTGGTAAGTCCTGCCATCTTTGACGAACACCGTACCCGTCTCGATAAAGCAGAATGTGATGTCGCGCGATGCGCATTCCTCCCGCAGCGCCTTCACCCAATCGAAGTTGCAGGGTCTGACACCCCCGTAGTTTTCACCACCGCACACGACCATCTCGACTTGTCCGTCGTCCAGATAGCGCCCTAGGCTCACCGGTCCCAGGATCGGCGCGCACTGCACGCCTTTGTGCTTGAACGGCAGGTCCAGCAAAAGCGGCATGCGCTCATCGGCGCGGCGCTGGTTTTCGCACGTCACGTTGAAAAACACGTTGTCCCATCCGTCGCCCCAGTCGTCGGGCAAGCACTCCGCGACGCGCTGCGGTCGCTTCGTCAGCAGCATAAACGCAACGTCGCTGCGCTCGCGCATGACATCCCATGCGTCGGGCCGCCACGCGTCCGCTTCCTCCAAGAAGAAATCCGACGTCATGCACACGCTGATCATCTCGCCGCTCTGGATTTTGTACCGGCCCTTTCTGTCCTTCGAAAGCGGGTATCTGGCGCCCGAGGTAAGGTAGATGTCCGCACCGTTTCTTCCTCGCGTTTCATCGAGGAAGTACATGTAGCAGTTTTCGCATCCTTCGCTGCATTTGACGCACCCATGCCAAGGGTTCCAGTTGCTGTGCATCATAGGCGTTTGCCTTCGCATCCAATCTTTACGGGCAGAGGAAGGGCATCTTAGGCCAGATTACCTGTACGCGCAATCCAGAAGATGGTCGTTGACCATGCCGATCGCCTGCATGAACGAATACGTGATCACGGGACCCACGTACGCCATTCCCAACTTCTTGAAATCCTTGCTCATTTTCCTCGAGATTTCACTTTCCACAGGCATGTCGGCGCTTGTTTCCCAGTGTCCGACCATCTGTTCTCCGCCCGTGTATTCCCAAACGAACGCATCGAAGCTTCCATGCTGCTCGATAATGTTTTGAACGGCACGGGCATTCTTGCGGACGCTGAACAGTTTGCTTTTATTCCTGATCAGGTCCGTGTCGTCCAAAAGGCTGACCAAGTATTCGTCTGACAGAGACGCGCACGCGTTTATATCGAAGTTGTAAAAGGCGTCCTTGTATGCTTGTCGTTTGTTGATGATCGTTCTCCACGACAGCCCGACGCTTTGGCCTTCCAGGCAAAGCATTTCGAAGATGTGCCTGTCGTCATGGGAGACCCGGCACCATTCATGGTCGTGGTATTCCGTGAGCAAGGGGTCCTTTATCGCCCATAGCCTGCAATCGCTTTCTTTCGCCATCTAGATCCTCCTTGATCGATTGCCCACACGCGACATGTCTCCGCAGTGGGCGGCGCCAGCGCTGCGGCGCTGCGATGGGACAGCACGGGGCTGCGGCGCCGTGAAGACCACTTGCACGGCGCCCCGACAACCCTTGCGCGCGAACCGCAATTAGTTGCCGTCGAACCCGAAAGAAGACGAAGATGAGGTGCTGTCGTTGTCCCTGCGCGCTTCCAGCATTTTCTCGAGCTGGACCACGATGGCCACGACCACGGCTTCCTTGTCGGGTTGGTAGATATCTATGCAGTACTTGTCGTGAATCGAAATCATCTTCTTGCCGATAGTTGCGACGGGCTGCTCGTTTTCGTCGACGAGGTTGAAACTGAGGCCGATGATGTTGCCGCGTATCTGCCAACCTAGCCCTTCGATGTTCGTGACATCTTTGATAACGTGGAAGATTTCGTTGGACAACGTGAAAATCGTGCCGTCCGCCATCGTGACGTAGTGCTTTTCATGGATGCTGACCGGCTTCTTTTCCAAATGCGCGACCGCGTTTCCGTCGGCGTCGTATATCTCGGTCTTGCCCTTTATGGCAATGAAGCTGGATTCCGTGTAGTACTTCACGTTGTCCGCCTCGTCGGTGATGTCGATTCGCCGGCGGTTATTGCCCAGTTGCAGCGCAGTGTAGAGGGAATAGGCGGGCTCACCGTAGTCGACAACACTGCTCCTCCCGACGGCATCGGCAACATCATTTACCCCTTCGACCATTTGCCCGATTTTCTGCAGTTTGTCGAAAAAGCCCATGATCAACCTTCTTCTGTAGTTTGCCGACAGGTTGGCTGAGGCCGAGCAAGCCGCCCTCTTAGCGACCCTGCTCTTCCCCACACTCCGAATATAACACCACCTCCCCGCACAGCCAAGACGCATGCGGGCAAGGGTGTAGTTCTACGCAGCTCTGCGTGGTTCTGCGCGGCAAGGTCAATTCGTTCGAGCAAAACGCCCTTGAACAAGGAGTAGAGCACACTGTCTACGCGACCGAATTCGTCGACGTAGGTGCCGCTGGCTGTATTGTCGTCGATTGGCTCTATGCGCCAGCTGTCGGAAATCTCTAATCCGAGGAATTCCATGCTCCACCGTTCTATAAGCCACTGATGGCGGCAGATTTGCTTTACCAGATGATGCACGAAACCCTGCGCTATTACTGAGTTGCCAAAGCATAACGCTTTTCCCCGTAAGATGCCGGTTCCATTGATGTAATAAGGTCTTATAACCTGCCTGGGCAATTCTCGGTCCAGACTGCCTTGGTAATAGATTTCCGAAACTCCTAGGCGGCTAGCTGAATTCCACAACGCAGTCGGCAACTTCGCGGACAAGTTCGGTATCATGCGTAATAACAATGACTACCTTACCGTCGTCGCGTAATGTGCGCAAAAGATCGGCCACTTGCTTCATATGAACAAGGTCTAAGCCGCTTGTAGGTTCATCGAAAAGCAGCACGGGTGCTTCAGCTACCACCCCGCTTGCTATGGCCACGCGCTGCTTCTGCCCACCCGAAAGCGCCATAGGGTGCGTGTCGGCCAAGTCGTCCAAGTCCAAGCGAGCAAGTACTTCGCGGGCACGCGCCTGCGCTTCTTCATGCGCCATGCTAACAGGGGCACCCAGCATTA
The DNA here is from genome assembly GCA_946623915.1 of uncultured Coriobacteriaceae bacterium. Lineage (GTDB taxonomy): Bacteria > Actinomycetota > Coriobacteriia > Coriobacteriales > Eggerthellaceae > CACXMZ01. The sequence goes on from CAMORQ010000047.1 coordinate 9,867, forward strand.
CTTCTTCAAGAACGCTGTCGGTGAACAACTGATGGTTCACGTCTTGCAGGATCATATAACACAAGCTCGTGCGTTCTTTGGGCTTGTAGGTTTTTCCAGCGAATTCAACCGTGCTTTGCCCCTTGCGCTCAAGACCGCACAGTAGGCGCGCAAAGGTGCTCTTCCCTGCTCCGTTGCGCCCCACAATGGCAGTAACTTCA
>CAMORQ010000048.1 GCA_946623915.1 uncultured Coriobacteriaceae bacterium
TAACCACATTGCAGGATGTTCATGACCTGTTGGACGGACTGAAGCTGGAGGCGACGAGGTCTATCAGCAGGCAGGACGAAAGCGGGCAATCCGAAGCCGTCGATGCCGTCGTGTTCGCCAACACGTTCGAACCCAGGCCCGCAACCGGCGTGCTTGATGTGGTTAAGACCGTTGAGGGCGATACGGCCCCCGGCGACACGTTTGTATTCGAGCTAAAGCCGGTCGAGGCATCCAGTCCCATGCCCGAAGGCGCCGAAAACGGCGTGGCGCAGGCAACGTGCGGGGAAGGGACCGCCGAGTTCGGCGCGATTACCTTTACCGAAGCGGGCAAATACAAATACACGGTGCGCGAAGTGCCGGGGGACGTGCCCGGGTACACGTACGATTCTCGTACCTACCAGGTGGAGTTCGACGTTGCGCTGAACGGCGCCGAATTGGTTGCCACGCCTACCATCTGGCTCGATGGGTCCAAGGTTACCGAAATCGACTTCGTGAACGTGCACGAGGTCGAGCCGACAAGCGTGCGGATTCCTGTGCGCAAAGTCGTGGGGGGCGATGCGTCCGAAAAGCCCGTGACGTTCGAATTCGTATTGGAGCCTGACGACGAAGGCCACGACCCCATGCCTGCCGGCTTGGAAGATCCCAGCCAGATCGTGTCCATCCAGAGTGGTGCTGCCGATAAGTCGGCGCAGTTCGGCGAAATCGTTTTCAGGCATCCGGGGACGTACTCCTACAAGGTGCGTGAGGAAAACACCAAGGCCGCAGGATGGAGCTACGACGGTACCCTCTATCGCGTAACGTACGAAGTTGCGCCCAACGACGAGGCCAAGCTGGTGGCGAAGCGGACGATAACCAAAATCGAAGCACCCGAAAGCCAGGCTGCGAGCTCGGCTGTGGCTAGTGACCAAGATGACGCTGGCGGCCAAGAGGTGAACGAGATCGTTTTCGAAAACACGTACGAGCATGTGCCCAACACGGCCGACGGCATTGTCGTGCGCAAGCACATCACGGGCGACGTGACGGTCCATGCGGTCAATTTCACCTTCACGCTGGAACCCGACCAGCAGGGCAACCCCATGCCTGGTGGTGCACAAGCTGATCGGCTCGAGCTGGTTGTGCACGGCGCTGAAGAAGAAGCGTTCGACCCCATCCGTTTCGACGCTCCGGGTACGTATTCCTACACGGTGAAAGAAGTGGCGGGAACTGCAGGTGGCTACACTTATGACGCGGCTGTCTACCATGTGACCTACGTTGTTTCCGAGGGCGATGAAGAACTGTCGATCCTGCGTTCGGTTTCTTTGGATGGTGCTGCTTACGGCGATCCCAACCTGGCGTTCTCCAACACGTTCGAGCGCTCACATGCGCAGGGGACCATTCCTGTGCAGAAGGTTGTGTCCGGAGGCGCGCCCGAACAGGTCGAGACGTTCCAGTTCGCGCTGGTTGCCGAAGAGGACGCGCCTGTTCCCGCGGTGACGACGGTGTCTATCGAGGGCAGTGGGTCAAGCGAGTTCGGGCCGATTGTGTTCACGCGGCCGGGTACGTACACCTATGCGGTGAACGAAGTGCTCGGGTCCGCAGAGGGCTATACCTACGACAGCGAAGTGTACGAAGTGATGTTCGAGGTAACCGAAGTCGATGGCGCGCTCGTGGCGAAGCGTTCGATAACCAAAGCGGGACAGCCTGCAGAGGCGGCCGTGTTCACCAATGTGTACGAACCCAAAGAGGATCCGAAGCCCGAAGAGCCCGAACCTGTGACGCCGGATCCGGAAGAGCCCGAGCCGGAAGAGCCCAAGCCCGAAGATCCTGAACCCGAGCCAGAGGATCCCAAGCCCGAACCTGTGACGCCCGACCCGACGCCGGAGCCGACGCCGGAACCCGATCCTACTCCGGAACCCGATCCTACTCCTGAACCCGATCCGACTCCGGAACCCGATCCGACGCCGGTGACGCCGGACCCGACGCCGGAGCCGAAACCCGTCACTGCCGAAGTGAGCGTGCGGACGCCCGCGGGCAACGAAGTCGTGGTCACCCGCACTGCTGATAATGTCGAAGTCGACAAATGGACCAGCGACGGTACGCCGCATGTGCTCGACCTCCCCGAAGGCGAATACCGCGTTACGGTCACCAATCCCGAAGGCGGCAGCTCCGAAGAGCTGATCATGATCGACGGCGAAGGCAAGGTCTACGTGAACAGCGGCGGCGAATGGGTTGAAGAAGAAAGCGGTGTCGTGCACCTTGACGCGCAAGATCAGCCCAAGGAAGAGCCCAAAGACGAAGGCGAGAAGGAAACTCCGCAAAAACCCAAGCAGCCTGCGAAACCCGTATCTTCGAAAGCTTCCAGTTCGTCGTCTGCGCCCAAGGCATCTGCTTCACGTGCGGCGTCCGCTGCGCCCGCAGCTGCGGCACGCTCCACGTCTATTGTCACGGCGAAGACCGGTGATACCGCCGCGGGGGCCATGCTTGTTTTGGTGGCGCTCGCTTCGGCTACCGCACTGGCGCTTGGGGCTTGGCGTTTGCATCGAAGGGCATAGCGGCCGATTATAGGTAAGTTGGAACAAACGAGACGCCGCACCCGGCACTATCGGGTGCGGCGTCTGACGTTGTCGGGTGCCGGGAGCGGTTTGGCGGGAAGCGCCCGGCGCCTGTCAGACGTGGCGCTTCGTTGCGTGGGGCGGACATGTCTTTGCAGCAATTTGGGTAGGTTGTGGGCGGAATAACCCCATTTGCTAAAACGTGGAGGGGTTTGCGCCAAAAATGCAGCGTTGTGCTCGGTCGGAATGCACTGTCAGGCACGAGCTAAATCTTGCGACCTGGGGCTATGCATCTTGAGTCTGTCGGTTGGCTTCAAATGTGCGCAAATCCATCGAGCACAACGCTGCATTCTTGGCGCAAACCCCTTTTGGTTTTAACGTTTTGGGTCTAGCGCGGTATGAATGCGGGCGTACGCGTGGCGACAGCCGGTACGGCGGTGCCGGAATAGTCGGGCTGGGTGTAGCCGGTCGCATTTGGGCGGGGATGTGGCAGACGCCTGGACGGCGGCTCGACGGGACGTGCCAGGCGTTGGCTAGTGGGTGCGGCAGGTCGGCTAGGCGGGGTGCGGCAGGTCGGTCAGGTGAGATGGGGCAGGCAGCGGCCGAGCGACAAGCGCTGTGAGCGCACATATCCAGCGTGCGTGGACATTGCTGGAGCCTCGGCCCCCTCTGACAGCGCTAGAACTGGCTGTAGATGAAATCAGCGGACGATCCGAAGTCCGAGAACACAACGAAGTAGAACACAAGCGCAAGTCCTATGAAGCAGGCAAGTCCGAGTGCTAGCACGCCGATGCGCGGATGGGCCCCCGCCCATGTGTCTAGGCGGCCAACCGCCTGTTTGTTTTTGGAAGGCTTTGCGCTTGCGCCCGCTCGGCTGCCCGTCGAAGGTTTCGCGCCTGTGCGCACTTGGCCGTCTGCAGAAGGCCTCGTGTCCGCACTCGCCCGACTGTCCGTAGAGAGACTTGAGGCCGCATGGGTTGTCCCGGATTCGGGCGCATGCGTTCCAACGGAGTGCATGGTGGTGGCATGCGAGGGCGTTGCGGTAGAAGGTGGCGTATGAGCGGCTTTTGCGGGAGCTGCGTGTTTGCCTGGAGCTGCATGTTTAGCCATGGGTGTCCCCCTTCGCGAAACGGTAGAGGGCCTCTTCGACGTCCACCCAACCGGTCCAGCCGAAATGCACCTGGTCGTGTAAGAAGTAGCGTTCGTACTCGCGGTCGGAAAAGTCGGCCACCTCCACGCCGTATGCATTCGCGATTTCCAGGATGTGGTCGTAGCTGACACGACGCGTGGCGGCGTCGATGCCCACCCAGTCGTAGTAGTCGCCCGAAAGGGGGCACACGACCACCAACGGCTCGAGGCCCGTTTCCTGGCAGATCCGCAGGAACAGCCCGAAGTCGTCGTATTCAGGCGTGTCGGTAAACGTCTCGCCTGCCAGCTTGCCCTTAATCTGGTCCTTGTAGATGCCTACGTTTTCCTCGTAGAACGCGTCGTCGAAACCCCACTCGTTGGTGGACCGCTCCTGCGCGTCTTCGATTGCGTGGGCGCGCCAGCGTTCGAAGTCGGGTTCGTGCGCGAGGTCGTCGAAACGGTCGAGGCCAAGCCCTTCCAGGCTGCGCAGCTGGTTGCGTACATGCAGGTCAGCCATGGTCGAAAAGACGACGTCGTTGACATACGCCAAAGGATCGCCCTTTGCGGCGGCTTTCACGACCACCTCGTCGATGCCTTGCGCGACCAGCCTGTCGCGTACGTATGCCTTGGACTCGGCGCTGATGTGCTCGTTGCTCATGAATTGGCGGTAGAGCGTGTAAGAGAACCGCGTCTTGAACAGCGACGCGTCCAGTCCTCCGTCGAAGAACCAGCTAGGCGACACCACGATGGCCACCTTGCGATTGGGCAGCTGCGGCGCATAGGCTCCGGCGGCGATGGCGTGCCACAGGCTTTGGTCGTAGGCTTCTCCTATGGTGGCAAGTTGGAATCCGTAGGAGTTCTTCCCGAACACCACGGCGGGCACTTCGGGAATCAGGCTGGGGGGCGTGGACAGCTCGGACGACCCGAACAGAAGCATGTCGCTTTCTTCCATGCCCGACGTGACGAGCGTCGTGCACTGCGAGCGCGCGCCCGAGTACACGTAGCCCAGGTTGCGACCTTCGGCAGCTACGGACTCCTGCGTAGGCAGCAGCGTATGCGCCATGACGGCCAGCCCCAAGAACAGGACGATGCCTATGGCAATGCCGCGTGCTTTCATTTGCGGGGTGAACACCTAAAGCCTTTCTCCCACACGCTCGATGATCAGGTTGACCGTGTTCATTTCTTCACGCTCCACTTCGGTCGGGGCGATGGATACGCCGAATTCGGATTCGAGCGCCACGAGCAATTCGATGGCGGCCATTGAATCGAACAACCCTTCCTCGAACAAATCGATGTCGCGCTCCTCGCGAATTGCCGGCTCTCCCGTGATGTCCTCTATCAACGCGAGCAGGCGTTCTTCTGTGGCAGCATCCATTGCGCTAACCTCCTAGCACCAGGCGGCTTATCTGACCGCTGAACAGCGAAAAACCGATGAAGACAGCAATCATGGTAACACCCCATGAAACCGCTTTGAGCCAGCGGGCGCTCTTATGCGCACGGTAGAACTTCGTCTTTTGGAACAGTTCGCACAGCGCGAGCAAGGCCCCGTGGTAGAAGCCGTAGGCCACGTAGTCGATGGTGATGCCGTGCCAGAAGCCCATGATGGTCATGTTCAGCAGGTAGCCCATGCAGGCTGTGGTCGTGCGCGATTTGAACAGCTTGCGCTGCATGCATGCTCTCGAAAAGCGCATGAACACGAAATCGCGAAGCCAATGTGAAAGCGTGATGTGCCACCGGTTCCAGAAGTCCTTGATGTCGACCGACAGAAACGGCATGTTGAAGTTGCGCGGCACGTCCACGCCGAACGCCGCAGCCAGGCCGATGGCCATCAGGCTGTAGCCGGCGAAGTCGAAGAACAGGTAGAGCCCGTAGAAGAAAGCGATGGCCACTTCGCTGCCAAAGCTGTGCAGCAGACTACCGCTGCCGATGACTTCGGGCACGAACCATTGCGCCCACGAGCAGAGGGCCGCGAAAACGAACTTGTATACGGCGCCCAACAGGAAACGCAGGATGCCAGTCGCTAGGCCGTCGGCGTATTCGGGGCGGGGCAGCGGCGCATGCGCGCGTTCAACGAACGGCCGCGAGCGCATGATCGGCCCCGACGTAAACGGTGTGAAAAACACGAGAAACGCCAGGTAGTCTACAACGGACATGTCCTTTATCAGCCCGTCTCGGGTTTCGATAAGCACCTGCACGGCTTTGAACGTAAGGTAGGAAATCCCCATGAATCCCAGTAGGTTGCCGTCGAAGACCGCGGCCACTTTGTAGACGACAAGAGGCGCCAGTGTGCCGGCGAGGGCGATGCGGTAGAGCGGCACCGCGCGCGGGGAATCGTGTGCGAACAGGCGCTGCACCCACAAGAACAAGACGGTGGCTAGTACCAAAAACAAGGCGAAGAACGCGCCTTGCATCCAGTCGTAGACGAACAGCAGCACCAGAAACGCCGCGGACACCGCCAGTGTGTAGCCGAACAGCGGCTTTTCGCGCATGCCCAACACGACGGCGGGCACAGCGGCCACGGCGGCGAGCACGAAGAAAGCGGGATCGACGTAGAAGTTCACGTGCGGCGCTCCTTACGTCTCGAGTGCGGCAAGCGCCTTGCGGTCGACTTTGCCGTTGGCGTTCAGGGGCCAAGCATCAAGGTAAGTGAAAGCGCGCGGCACCATGTAGGCGGGCAGATGTTCGCCTAGCGCGGCCTTGATAGCGCGCGTTGTGGCGAAAGCGGCCTCCACGCCGTCCTCGAGCTGAACGAACGCGCGCAGGTAGGCGTAGACGCCGTCTTTCTCGACGGGAAGGACGCAGGCCTGGCGCACCTGTTCGAGCTGGCACAGGTTCGATTCGATGTCGCCTAGTTCGATGCGGTAGCCATGCAGTTTCACCTGGAAATCGTAGCGCCCGTGGAAGTGGAGCATGCCGGTGGCATCAAGCGTGCATTCGTCGCCCGTGCGATAAGCGCGCATGCCTTCCGGCACGGGATGCGGGTAGGATTCGAACGCGTCGCGTGTGGCGTCGTCGCGCTTGAAGTAGCCCTTCGCCACCGTGTCGCCTACGATGAACAGCTCGCCGGGCGTGCCGGCAGGAAGCGGCTCGAGGGTTTCGGGGTCGAGGATGGCAAGCTGCACGTTCGGTTTGACGGTGCCCACGGGAAGCGGTTCGGGCTTGTCGGCCGTCTCCATGTCGATTTCGGTTGCGGTTACCAAGACGGTGGATTCGGTGGGTCCGTAGCCGTTGACAACCGTCGCCTTTTCGAAGCGCTCGAGCAGCTGTCGTGCGGTTTCGTTGCGCAGGGTTTCTCCGACGAAGAAGAACGTGCGCAGGTCGGGTAACAGATTCGGGCCGAATCCGGGGTCGGCAAGGCACAGGTCGGCAAACGAAGGGGTGGACACCCAAAACGTCACACCGCTTTTCGCAAGGGCTTCGAACATGCGAGCCGTGTCGGATTCCGCGTCGTTTTCCAGAGCGAACAGCGTGTCGCCTGCGCCTAGTCCTCGCACCAAGTCGGTGACGCTGAGGTCAAACGTGAACGGCGCGCGGTTGAAGAACACCTGATGTTCTTCGCGCGCGAAGGCGTCGCACATCCATTCCCAAAACGCATCGACGTTGGAAGCGGACACTTCCACACCTTTGGGCGTGCCGGTGGACCCGGATGTGAACAGGATGTAGAACGTGTCGTCGCCTTGCACGCACGCATGCTCGTGTGCATGCGCGGCGGATTGCTCGCATGATTGGGCGGCGCCGAGCGCGTCGAAGAATCCGTCCGCGCTGACGTCGATGCACGATCGCACGTACGCATGCAGGGCGTCGGGGAAGCGACCGGTCGTGTCGATGAGGAGAGGACTGTCGAGTTGTCCGAGTATGGACGCGATGCGTTCGTCGGGCAGCGACGTGTCCAGCGGAACGTAGGCGTGTCCGCTTTTCGCGCAGGCGACAAACGACACGATCATCGCGGAGGATTTGTGACCGTACACGGCGATGGGGGCGCATGGTGCCGTGGCATCGCCGGATGCGGCCGCAGGTGCGCACTCTGCTTGCAAGCGGGCAGCAAAAGCGCCCGACCGGGCGGCCAGCTGGCTGTAGGTCAGGCGCTCGTCGGCGCTGTTCACAAACGCGTACTCGTCTGGCTGCGACGCTGCGTAGGAGTCGATTGCCGCAATGAACGAACTCATGGGAGACCCGTGCCGTTTCACCATGCAGCCGCTAGCGCAAGATGATGTCGGGTACGCACTCCTCTTCGCTGCCGCCGCCAACTGCCGCGTCGTCGTTGCTGTAGGTTTCTTCGTAAACCGGCTCTTCGTACGTTGGCTCCTCGTAGACCGGTTCCTCATAGACCGGCTCTTCGTAGGTCTGCTCGGGCGCGGCGGGCTCTTCGTAGGTTTGCTCGGGCGCAGCAGGCTGTTCTGCGGGCGCTTCTGCGGGAGCTTCCGCCGGAGTTTCGACAGGTGCCGCTTCTTGCGCGGTGTCGACCGGTGCGGCTTCGGTGGTTTGCGTCTCGCCTGCGTTCGCTGCAACGGCGCCAGCGGCAGCTGCAGCCTCCGGTGCGGCCGAACTCGCGCTGCTCGAACTGCTCGAACTCGCGCTGCTGGCTGCCTGACCTTCGCGCCACGTCTTCTCTGCTTCGAGCGTGGAAACAGCGGACTTCGACGACACGCTCGTGTACTCAAGATAGGCCAAGTCGCCTTCGATGCGGATGGACGCATCGGACACGTCGGTGAAATCGATTTGATGCAGCTCGTGGGACTTCCCGTCTTCGAGCGTGATGCGCATGTCGGCCATGGGCTTGGTCTGCTTGCCGCTTTCGCCCGTGCTCGTTTCGATAGCGGGCAGGTTGATCACGGCTTCCTGGCCGTTGACGAAGGTGTTACCGCCCATGTCGATTGCGGTTTGGTAGTTGTCCGTCCCGGTCTTTTTTACCTCGATGCCGGTTATGGCTTTGCCGGTTTTATTGGTCAGCGTGAAGCTGGCTCCGTCGGGTGTTTCGACGCCGAAGGCAATCGGTTCGGGTTCGGGCGTGCTGGAAGCGGATGCCGGTGCAGCGGCCTGGCTGCTGGAAGCAGGCTTTTGCATGTCGGTTGCCGATGCCGACGAGGAGGATTCGCCCTGTGCCGCGCAGCCCGTGGCTAATGCGGCGGCAAGGCAGCAGCTAGCTAATGTGACGGAGATTTTTGCATTCATAAAACGGTTCCTTTGCTTACTTTGTGCGTCGTTGTCTATCGGTAGTATGCCACAGGGGCGCTGTCGTACGTGACCATGTACCAGTTGTACCCGGGAATATCTATAGCCAGGTTGGCGTCACAGATGTAGGTGGTGCCGTTGCGGTAGACTTCGGTCCACCCATGCGCGGCAAGACCCTGCGATGCTGAAGGAACGCGTCCGGCACGCGCTTCGGCCTTGTATCCGCAGGCGATAGCCAGCCACTTAAACGCGGATGCGTAGTAGTAGCAGTCGCCGCGGTGGTTGCGGAACGCGTAGAGCGCGTAGTTGATGGTCTTCTGTTTGCCGATGACGCCGTTTGCCAGCACTTCGCCGGAAACGGAGTTTGTCCAGCGGATGTTGTTCACGGTCCAGTCGAAGCACTTGCGCAGGTTATTGCCGTTGCTCGAGGCGACTTGGCGGATGTAGCGGTCGAGTTCTGCATTGCCGGAAATGCCGGCGGATTGCGTCGCCTTCAGCGTCCAGCCCTGCGCCGGCGTGTTGTTGCTTTCGTAGGATTGCACGTTGGCGCCGCTTGCCGTCGATCCGGCATACACGTCGAGGACCTTGCCAGACGCCCTGTTCACGAACACGAGCGCGCCGTCTTCGCGCAGCTCGGGCGTCCACAGCTGCTTGGCCGAGTTGTTCCACGTGTTCTGTCGCACGTTAGCCCCGTTGGCTTTCGAGCCGCCCGCGACTTCGATGGCCTTGCCGGAAGCGTCGTTGATGATCTTGTAATAACCGCCGCTTGTGGCTGCTATCTGGAAGATCTGGGCGGCGGTGCCGTTGCCGCTGTAAACCTGCACGTTGGCGCCGTTGGACAGGGAGCCCGATGCGATGTCGAGCACCTTGTTGCCGGCGATATTGGTTACCGTGTAGTAACCATCGGCCAGCAGGGAAACGCCGCGGGCGCGCCAACGCTGTGCCGTGGCGTTCTGGGCGGCTGCGGTGACCACCGAGGTTCCGTTGCCCGATTTGCTACCGGCGGTAGCCATGCGCTTGCCGGTCGTGACGTTTTGCAAAACCACGCCTGCGCGCTCGAACGACGCCTTCCAGTGCTGGGCATTTGCCGCAGAAGAGCGCTTGCGCTGGATGACAGCGCCGATGTGGTCTTCCAGGTACATGCC
>CAMORQ010000049.1 GCA_946623915.1 uncultured Coriobacteriaceae bacterium
GGGAAGTCTGGGGGGAAGGGATCCGGTGGGGAGAACTGCCGAAACAGCCCTTGGTTTCGGAAAACGGCTGATCGCAGGCGCGGGGTCCGGCGTGGACGCGCACATGCGCGCTACGCGTTGCCTCTTGCCGGGGGATTTGCATTGGCACCGCGAGGGGCAAGCCAATCGAGCCATGTCTGGCCGTCTTCTTCTGTCACATCCCATAGCATGGGGTGCGAGCCACCCACTCCAGCCGCCGAAGTCGCACCGATAGTCGTCACATGGGCCATGCGCTGGAACGGATTGGTGCTCACGAGCGTGTTCTGGACCTTCTGGCGAGGCAGGTACACCGTCTCTGTGGACAAACCGTCATTGCACAATGCAAGGTAGCGTCGGTTCAAGGCGAAACCGCTCCCCCGTTTCCACCACACGCATCCCACAATCGTCGCAGGAATCTGAATAACCAGGCACGCGTAGATCACGATGCCGACCACGTTCACGTAATCAACGACAGGGGTGGTGTGCAAGCCCGATTGTGCCAAAGCGTTGGCGAAGAGCATGTTGAACGCCACTTGAAACACCGCATAGCACACGGCTATCCAGAACAGGCCGTTGCACAGGACGCAACGCCGGATGATGCTGCGCCGCAGCGCCACCGCAGGCAGACCAACGAAGTCGGCGGCCACCGGCCGGTCGTCGTATTCGGGAAGCAAACGGGAAACCAGATCATTCACCTGATCGAGCTTGACAAACGGATGCACCACGAGCCCGCCCGCGTTCAATTTCGCCTGCGTGTTCTGGTCGTCGCCACCGCTTGCGTTTATGCGCCCGAGGGACACTTCGCAGTACCCCATAAGCCTCCTGATGAAGGACTGCTTCACCACCAGGGATTGAATGCGGTCGATGTCGATGCCGCTGAAATCGCGCTGAAGGACCCCCCGCTCGACCTCGATGCGGCTGCCCCGCCGCCGAACGGAAAAGTTGCCGAACGACAATGCGGTTCCGGCAATGCTTATGGCTGCGAGCACAACGGCTACGCCCAACGCGAGGGGAACCATGAACGCCCCCATCCAACGGTATTCGGGTGCGAACATAGCCATGGGAACGAACCCAGCCACGACCAAGAACGCAGCCGAAACGAGCATCGCGATGATGCCGCTGTTCGAAACGCTGGCCAGCAGCAGCTCTTTGTTGGTAAGACGGCGCTCGAAACTGACGGGTTCCAAACCCACGATCTGGTCCCCATAGATACCGCGGAAGTCATCGGCGATGCCGCCCACGACCCCATCGAGCGCGTTGCCCCAATCCTGTCCGTGCTCCGCCGCGTACTCGACGGCAAGGGCGGGAGGCACGGGTGCCGTGTGGCCGAACGCGGATTGCCCGCCGGGTACAGCTCCGGACCGACCTGTCCAAGTGCCAACAGGTTGCCCGGAGGGTGCGAATTCTGGCTGCCCGGCGGGTGCGACCTCTGGTTGCCCAGAGGGTGTGACTTCGGGTTGCCCGGCAGGGGCGGCTCCAGGTTGCAAGGCTGATGCATGGCCGGCGAGCGCCACCTCCGGCTGCGATGCTTGCGACAAGCTGGCGGCCTTGCGCACGAACAACTCGCGACGAATGGCTTCCCCGGTGCCCAGCTGCACGTAGGGCACCTTCACCGCTTTATTCGTCGCACCGCCCGCCGTGTCGATTTCCACCGTGCACACGCCGGCTATGCGCTGCACCAGCGACTGACGGTGGTTGACGCTCTGAACGCGAGCGTAGGGCACGTGAACGCGCCGCTTGACGAAAATGCCCGAATACAGGCTGAATTCCTTCTCGTCGAACACATAGCGCAGGTTTTTGTACGCGAGCACGGACACCGCCACTACGATGCCGTACAGCACGGCGAAACCCGCCAGCGCCAAAAGCACCCACAGCAGCACATTGCCGCCGACGTCAAAGTTCATCGCGAGGGTAATGATGCCACCGATGTTCGACGCTACTGCCACAGCGACAACGGCAAGCACGCCGACAAGCGAACCGAGCCAGATGTAGCTGTGGTGCACGTGGTTGTCCTGCCCCGTTGCAAACGCAGTCGGATGCACGGCATCTGATGGCAAAGCGACGGGCGCCGCCTGCTGATAGCCGTCATGCTCGGGCATGCTACACATCCTCCCGTGCGATACGGGCGAGTTCGGCGGCGCGGTCGCGCAGCTCTTCGGCGACGGCTGTGTCCAAACCAGGAATCTCGTGCTGGTGGGCCGCCGTGGACACGGTGACGCTCGCTAGACCGAACAGCCGCAAAATGGGCCCTTGGCGCGTATCGGTGTTCTGCACGCGGATGAACGGGATGATGTAGCGCTTGCGCCAAATGATTCCCTTGGCGATGTCAAGGTATTCGGGCGTGATTTCGTAGCGCCAACGGACATAGCGGATGGGCGGAAGCACAAGCACCCACACGATCAAGAGCAACACCCATACGACAAACGAAACGACCAGCAGCACCCACGCGACGCCCTTGGCAGCATCGAAAAACGTCAGGGCGAAAAACGTGCCCAAAAGCGGGAGCATGAAGATGGTGATCCAAATGGCGTCGTTTATGCGCCACACGTTTTTCACGCGCGGGTCGAGCTGCAAGGCGGGTAGCGGTTTCACAAAGTGTTCCTTTCGGTGTGCCGTAGCGAACGGTATCGCGAACGAACGGGACGATGCGCGCGTCGGAAATGGGTTAGGCACCCGTGGCAGGCCGCAAGCCGGTTGCAGGAGCCTCGAGGCGCCCCGCTGCGCTAGCGCATGCTATTCCTCGATGGCGTGCGCACGCAGGGCTGCCTTGTCGAGTACGCGTACTTCACCGCGCGACAGCGCGACAACGCCGTCTTGGGCAAACCCCTTCAGCATGCGCGAAACGGCCTCGCGAGCGCTTCCGATATGCCGGGCAATTTCATCGTGCGTCAGTTTCAGGCTGTCGGATCCGGTTCGGGATATCTCGTCGAGCAGAAACACCGACAACCGTCCGTCGAGTCCCATGAAAAGCTGCTGGTGCATGACCCACATCACATCGCTAAACCGCTCGGCGGTCTGACGGTACGTGAACGCTTCAGCCGCCATGCACCCTTCGATAACTGCAGCGTACACATCGGAGTCGATGGCGACCAGCTGCGTGTCCTCTTCAGCATCCAAAAACAGGTCGAACGTGATCATGCGCAACACGCACGTTGCTGCGAGCACGCAACTTTCGCCGGCGTTCACGGAAAAAAGCGTGCACTCCCGTCCGGACTCGGCAAGCATGTAAGCACGCAGCCTTCCCGACACGACCAGCAGGACTCCGATGCAGTCGTTTTCTCCGCTGTGAACATGGGCGCCTTTCTCGAACCGGGCTTGCCGCGTGCCGCCGACAAGCGCCTTGCGCTGCCCATCGTCCAACTGATCCCAAAATGGCAAAAACGACGCCAGATGTTCTTCGACCGATTGCATACGCGCTCCTGTCCAGCATGCCCTACAGCCATCGGACGCCTTCGATCCGACCGGCGGGGCAATTCCGCCCTGCATAATTGTAGCGCGTCAGTCGAGTTGTAGCTCGAAGCGAAAGCGAACGGACACCTAGCGCATTGCGATGGATGCGCCGCAGCTGGCATCAGCGCGCGTGGCGCGCAACGGTTGGCGCAAGACAGCCAGCACCTGTGCACATGCCGCACTGCGATGGGCGTGCGGAGAGTCGTTTCCCGTTCACGGGGCGCGCAGCCCCAGACACCAGCAGCGTCACAGGCCGCACGGACCGACGTCTGCAGCACGCTGTTCGTTGTCGGTGGTGGCAGCCTCGTAGAACACGTATCCGCCTGCGACGTTCGCACAGCTGAAACCGTGTTGTGCGAGCACGCGGCAGGCCAGGTAACTGCGCAGACCGCTCTGACAATGCACGTAGAGCAATTTGTCCACCGGCAATTCTTCCATTCGCTCGCGCAGCTCGTCGACGGGAATGTGGATGGCGCCCTCGATGGAGCCGCGGTCGAATTCGGATGCCGTGCGCACATCGACGAGCACCGCGTTTTCGGAAAGGTCGAGCGCTTCGTCCCATCTGACCTGCTCTACCGCGCCATCGAGGATGTTGCAAATCATGAATCCAGCCATATTCACTGGGTCCTTCGCCGAAGAAAACGGCGGAGCGTAGCACAAGTCCAAATCGGCCAAGTCGTACGCGGTCATCTTGCCGTAGATGGCAGTCGCCACCACGTCGATGCGCTTTTCCACGCCGTCGGTGCCTATTGCCTGAGCCCCCAGAACACGTCCGTTACCACGTTCGAAAACCACCTTGAGGCGCATGGCGCTGCCGCCAGGATAATAGGATGCATGCGACGGCGGGCTTAGCAGAACGGCGTCGCAATCGATGCCGGCAGCGCGCGCGGCCCTTTCGGTGAGCCCCGTCGCCGCGACCGTCAGGTCGAACACTTTCAGCACCGAAGAACCCAGCGAACCGGAAAACGCGCGGTCGGCTCCGCATATGTTGTCCGCCGCGATACGGCCCTGCTTGTTCGCGGGCCCCGCAAGCGCGATGTGCGAAGATGCTCCGCTGACAACATGCGAAACCTGCACCGCATCGCCCACGGCGTAAATCGACGGGTCGGACGTGCGCATGTGATCGTCCACAACAATGGCGCCTTTCACGCCCAGTTCGAGCCCAGCGTCGCGTGCCAAATCACTTTCGGGGACCACGCCGATGGCCAGCACGGCCATATCAAACGAGCGGACGCCTTGACCGTCTCGTACATTCAGCGCGCCATCGCGTTCCATGAATTCCTGCACATCGGCACCCAAGCGCACTTCGACGCCTTTGGCGCGCAGGTGGTTATGGACAAACGGCGCCATGTCGTCGTCTAGGATGGGCAGCACGTGGCTCGGGCGCTGATAGAGCGCAACCTTCAATCCACGATCGACCAGGTTTTCCGCCATTTCGATGCCGATGAACCCACCGCCCACAACAGCCGCCGTTTGGGGTTTTGCATCCGCCACATAATCATGAATGGCGAACGTGTCTTCCACCGTTCGGAGCGTGAACAAACGCTGCGCATCGGTGCCGGCGATGGCGGGAACGACGGCGCGGGCGCCCGGAGAAAGAACAAGGTAGTCGTAGGATTCTCGGTACTCTTCGCCTGTGGCTAGGTCGTGCACCACCACTTCTTTAGCCGCACGGTCGATCGACGTGACCTCCTGGTTCACGCGCACATCCACGCGAAACCTGCGCCGAAAGCTTTCGGGCGTCTGAAGCGTTAATTTCGCGCGGTCTTCGATGGTGCCGCCGATGTAGTACGGCAAACCGCAGTTCGCATAGGAAACGTATCCCGTGCGCTCTATGACGACGATCTCGGCCGACTCGTCGAGCCGACGCAAACGTGCCGCAGCGGAAGCCCCGCCGGCAACTCCTCCGACAATTACGGTCTTCACAGGCTAACCCGCCTTTCTTGTCTCTGGCAACCGCCGCGCTAATTGCCCTGCACCACGGCGCCCCGGTACGAACCGATACCGCCGATGTTGGTCGCGTTCGCATATCCCATGGACTTCAGCTTCGACACGGCACGCGAGCTGCGCGCCCCGCTCAAGCAGTACACGTAGAGCAAGGCGTCTTTGTCCGTGAGCGTCTTATCGGCAGACGCGATGCTGCCCAGAGGAATGTTGACGGCGCCTTCCACGTGGCCACGACCGAACTCGGATGGCTCGCGCACGTCCACCAACGTCGCGCCGTTTCCCTTCGCTTCTTCGACGTAGGCGTCCATGTCCCGGCCCGTGAACATATCCAGAATTCCCATTGCCCTACCTTTCTCTGATTGCGAACATGTCGAATGGGACAAGAATACCCGCACACTGAAGGGCAATCGGTGATGAAGTCACCCTAGCCGAACTCTGCGGCACCTGGACAACGTAGGCGGGCTACCGGTAGTAGCGCCAGTACGCCGCACACGAACCTTCGCTCGACACCATGCAAGGACCGATGGGGTTTTCGGGCGTGCAAGCGCACTCGAACAGCGGGCAATCGTGCGGCGTGATGGACCCGCGCAGCACATCTCCGCACCGGCATCCCGCATGCTCGCGCGTGGGCTCAACGTCCGGTTCGAAACGCACGGCCGCATCGAAGTCGGCGTAGGCATCTTTGATCTTGTACCCGCTCGCCGCGATGACACCCAGCCCGCGCCATGCGGCATCGCACACCTCGAACACTTCGTCGATCGCGGCCCGTGCGGCAGGGTTGCCCTGCTCCATCACGCCGCGCGCATACGCGATTTCGATTTCTGCACGCCCTTCGTGCAGCTGCCTGGCGATCATGGCTATGCCTTGAAGCACATCGACAGGCTCGAACCCGGTGATGACCCCGGGAATGCCGTAGCGTTCGGCGAGGAACCGATACGGGTCGACACCGATGATGGTGCTCACATGGCCGGGCAGAATGAGCGCGTCGATGCGAAGCGCCGGGTCGGAAACAATCGCCTCCAGGGCTCCGGGCATGTTCTTGTGCGCTACGAACACGCTGAAGTTCTTCAGTCCCAAGGCGGCGGCGCGCTTGATGGACGCGGCCACCACCGGGGTGGTCGTCTCGAACCCCACCCCGACGAACACCACCTGCGTGTCGGGATGCATGCGAGCAAGCTCGATGGCGTCGAGCGGCGAATACACGACCTGGACCGAACGGCCCGCTGCAGCTTCGGCGAGCAGGCTGGAAGTCGATCCGGGCACGCGCATCATGTCGCCGAACGTGGCGATGGTCACTTTGGGAATGCGGGCAAGCGCGATGACCGTGTCGATGTCGCGGTTGGCCGTCACGCACACGGGACATCCCGGTCCCGAAAGCAGGCGCATGCCTTCGGGCATAAGGGAGCGTATCCCATACCGGCCGATAGCCTGGGTGTGCGTGCCGCACACTTCCATCAGGCTGGCGTTTTCTGGCGCAAGCGCCGCGATGGATTCCACAAGCCCGCGAGCGAGCTTGGGATCCTTGAATGCGTTCAGGTTCAATTCGCCCACGTCGATCAGGACCTACAGATCTTCGGCCGCAAGGGCAGCGAACACGCCTTGCGCGCTGAGAGGGGTGGCGGCATCGGAGCGGGAGCTTTCGTCCGCAGCAGTTTCGCGAACAGGACCGGCGGCAGGAGAAACCCCGGCAGGAGCAAAGCCGCCCGCTGCGCCTATTGCCGAACCGGCGTGATTGTCTATATCGCACAGCTCTGGGAATTCGGCGATAAGGTCAAGCGTTTCCTGGGCGAATTGGGGATCCACCACTTCGATGGCGAAGCCCGCGTGAACCAAAACGAAATCGCCCACATTCGCCTGGGGCACCAAATCGAGCGAGCAGCTACGCTGCGCACCCAATATGTCCACATTCGCCATGCGGTCGTCGTCGATTTCGGTAATGCGTGCAGGAATTGCCAAACACATGCGATTCTCCTTTTCGTGCAATTCGGCAATGATACCACCGAATGCGTCATGGGATCTGCTCCGTACGCTGCGCGGCTCGCACGGCAGCGCGAGCGAGCGCGACGAATCCGCCTACCCTGCCGCTTGCTGCGACGCGACGATCGCCTGACCGAAAGAAATGCAACCATCGTTGGGGGGAAGCTCCCGGTTCATAGCCACGGTGTACCCTTCCGCCGCCAAGGCACGCACAGCATGCTCGATGAGGTAGCGGTTCTGGAACACGCCTCCGGACAGCACGACGGTGCCAATGCCGAACGCCGCTTCGCCGAGACGTGCCAGCTGCACGATCGCGTCCACGAACGCGTCGTGGAACCGGCGCGCGATTCGCGGCAGTGCCACTCCCGCCTCCACGTCGTCGAGCAGCGCGGCGAACAGGGGCTGCGCGTCCAAGAGCACCACCGACGTGTCAAGCGCCGTGCTGGTATCGGTAGCCGTGTTCTTCACAAGATCGATTACGTAGGCGCCCCCCGTCCCACCGTCGGCGGGAAGCGCGTCGCTTTCCGCAGGGGCGTCCGCCACCCGATCGCAGCCGCCAACGGAACCGATAGCCGCCTGCAAAAGCACGGCGCCTTCTCCTTCGTAGGTCGGCTCGCTGCACAAGCCCAGTATGGCGCTCGCCGCGTCGAAAAGCCGGCCGACCGAACTGGTGTAGGGCGTGTTCAATCCGGTATCTATCATGCGCTCGCACACCGACGCCTCGTCCCCAAGGCCCTCCAGCACACGTGCAGCGCCCGGATGATCGAGCAGATCGAATGCCCATAGCGCGCCGTATGCGCAACGCAGCGGATGGCGAATCGCCGCAGCCCCGCCAGGAAGCGGGAAGTAGGCGAAATTGGCGAAACGTTCGTAGGTCCGCCTGTTGGCCAGCAGCGCTTCCCCACCCCACACGGCGCCGTCGGCGCCTGCGCCGGTGCCGTCAAACGCAAGCCCCAAAACGGGACCTTCGAGACCATTTTCGGCCATCGCCGAAGCGATATGAGCATGGTGATGCTGAACGCGCACAACAGGCAAAGCCTGGTCGGCGGCCCATTTGCTGGTCAGGTATTCCGGATGCATGTCGCAGGCTACCGCTGCAGGCGACAGGTCGAAAAGGCGCTCGTAGCACGCCTTCGCCTCCAGCCACGCATCGTAGGCGGGAACATGTTCCATGTCTCCGATGTGCTGCGAGACGAACGCGCGCGAACCCTGCAGGAAGCAGAAGGTGTTCTTCTGCTCGGGGCCTGTGGCGAACATCACATCACCGGCGCCGCACCCATCATCCGCCACTGCGGCGAACGCGTCGGGGTCCTCGTCGCCTGTTGCCCCCTGCGTTTCGCCTGACGCAACCACAATGGGCAGAGGGGCGAAGCCTCGAGCCCGGCGGACAACCTGCACGGCGCTTTCGCCTTCGCCGAAATCCAAAATGCGCACGACCGAATCGTCGTAGCGGGACCTGATCGGGCGGTCGTTTCCCATAAGCGCATCGGCAATGCCCGAAAGGGCAACGCATGCCTGCGCGTCGTCGATCTGAATCGGGTCATCGTGCACGTTTCCGGACGTGAACACGAGCATCCGCCGGCCTGTCGCCAAAGCGAAATCGTGCAAAAGCATATGCTGCAGCGGCGTGGCGGGAAGCATGACGCCCAATTCGGGCAATGCATCCGCCAGTCCTGGCGTCAGCTCCGCTTCGGGCCGCTTGCGCAACAGCACGATCGGGCGCGCCGGAGAACGCAGCATCGCCTGCTCCTCTTCGCCGACGAAGCACCACTCGCGCACCGCTTCGGCATCCGGCAGCATGACTGCGAACGCCTTGCCTTCGCGCCGCTTGCGCGCACGCACCTTCGCCACCGCTTCGGCGTTGGAAGCGTCGCACACCAGATGGAACCCGCCAAGTCCTTTCACCGCCACGATCTTGCCAGCAGCCAGCATGTCCACAACGCGAGCGATAAACGCATCGGACTCTTCCCGCGTCGCAGCCCATTCGGCCTGTGTCAGGGACAATGCGCCGGGACCTTGCGCGGCAGATGCGGCAGATTCGCCCGCTGCGGCACCAGATGCACCTGCCCGGTCGGGGTCGACCAAGCACAAGCGCGGTCCGCATTCGAAGCATGCATCGGGTTGCGCGTGGAAGCGACGGTCGCTTGCATCGGCGTATTCGCGGGCGCAGTCGTCGCACATGGCGAAGCCGCGCATCGACGTCTTCGCTCGATCGTAGGGCAGTTCGTCGATGATAGTGAACCGCGGACCGCAATTCGTGCAATTGATGAACGGGTAACGGTAGCGTCTGTTTGCCGGGTCGAACAGTTCGCCTACGCAATCGTCGCACGTGGCCAGATCGGGCGATACCAGCGTCGGTTCCTCCACGGCGTCTTCGTCCGAAAACCGAATCTCGAACGAATCGAAGCCTTCGAGGGGCACCTCTTTCATGTCGATGCGCTTGATGTGCGCCGCCGCTGGCGGGTTGTCGTGCATGTCCAAATCGACCTCGTCGCCAAGTTGCTG
>CAMORQ010000050.1 GCA_946623915.1 uncultured Coriobacteriaceae bacterium
CAGGATGGATGTAGATCTCCACCTTGCCTATGGGGCCGTTTTCTCGCTCAGGCTTCCGAGGTATATCCGCCATGGAGGTCATGCGGATGGAGCTCATGTAAACTGCAGGCATCGAGAAAAACCCGATCAGGCGTGGAACCACGAACGGCACAGTTCTTGATTCTTTCTTGACTGAAATCGCTCGGAAGGTCGGTTAGCTAATGAAACGCATCGCCCGACCAGCAGAAACGGAACCAGTCAAGAGCTTCCCCAAGCATCACATATTAGCTGCCAGCTAATATGTGGCGTTCGGAAAAGAACGTGACCGGAGAGATTATCGCTAGTCGGCAGGGGCACCCCACAAGCCCCGAAAGCTTCTTGGACTACGTCCTATCATCCGTGCGAGGCCAGCGGCGACGACTAGCGCAACCACCTTATCGCCCTAAGAAACCTCACATCGTCCAGCAAGATCGATGCTAAAGCTTTGGCTGGGGGACGGCACTCGGCTGGGGACCTTCACTTGGCTTGGGGGCTGCACTCGGCTGAGGGGCCGCACTCGGCTGGTGGGCCTCGCGATCATCGTCACGCTGCCCGTTGTCACCCCGACCTACCAGCGGAATGACAGGAGACAGAGACATGTCCACAGTACCAATGCCCAGCTGGCCATAGGAGTTACCGCCCCAAACAAAAAGTTGCCCACTATCTGAAAGGACAACGGTATTCTGAGTACCGAAGTGCTCTATAGACCCAAGACCGTCCATGATCTTGACCGGATTGGCTGCTTCTTCAGTACTGCCGTTGCCCAACGAACCGTCTCCGATGTGGTTAGGATTGTAGTTTGTGCCCCAAGACCATAAGGAGCCATCTGCCTTAACTGCCGCTACCCGACAGAAAGGGTACACTTCCATTAGGTACACTTCCGCAACGTCGTCCAATACTTGGACTGGAACTGTCTGTATTTTATCTCCGTTCGTGATGGCTCCATTAGGATTAATGTTCGCCGGAAACCCTTGCTCTGCGTTACCCCACATCCACAACGAACCGTCGTTCTTAAGCGCAGCCGTGTGGGCATCACCCAAAACCACGCTCTTCACATCGTCAAGTATCCTTATTGGCCCTTCATGCATCTCATCAGGCGAAAAGCCTGCTTTACCATAGGAATTAGCTCCACACATCCATAGGCTATCGTCGTTTTTTAGGATGGCAGCCGTTCCAATTCCATTGTACGTATAGGAAACATCTCTTACGTTGTCTGCAATCAGGGTAGGCGTGTAAACGCTCGCCGGTTGTTCTAAGCTGCCACCGTCTCCGATTACCCCTACCTCTCCACAGCCGTTGTGTCCCCAGGCCCAAAGCTCCCCATCAGTCTTGATTGCCGCTGAATAGTACTCCCCCAACGTAACCGATTCAACGTCGTCGAGAATCTGCACGGGCACCAATTCGGGCGCAAGCGTAGAATGCCCCCCTTCCTCTATGTACTTTTTGGTGCCTAGTTCGCCAAGTTGATTTCGACCCCACACCCAAAGACTGTTATCGCTCAATATTGCCGCTGTTCTAGTTTCGCCCGTCTCGAAGTCGGTCACGTTGCTCAACACCTGAACAGGGACAGTTTGAATTACGACTTCCTCATCTTTGAGTTCGTTGCGATACGTGTTGTCGCCCAGTCCGTTGTTTCCAACCTGCCCGTGTCCGTTTTCGCCCCACATCCACAAAGTACCGTCGTTTTTCAACGCCCCGGTAAAATTCCGCGCAAGACTGAAGGAAGCAACGTCTTCAAGAACGAGCGTCGGTTTGTACTGGGCACTTTGCCCCTCTGCGTCGCGCAAGTTGTTTATAAGCCCATCTCCGATTTGGCCGTAGACGTTCGATCCCCACATCCAAAGACTTCCATCATCCTTCAAAGCAGCAACGCGACCGTATGCGATATCGACATGCTCTACCCCTTCGAGCGTCTTTACCGGCACTGCCGCAATCTCGAAAGCTCCATCGCCAATTTGACCGTGGTCGTTCGCTCCCCACATCCACAGATCTCCATTGTCGGCAATGGCGGCAACGGTGCAACTGTCAACAACCACTTCCTTTATCGATACCTGCGGAACACCTAACCCAGGTAACGCGACCGCGCTGGTTTCCTCTTCTGTTTGATGCGTAACCGCGGTGTTGTCCGCGCTAGACGCTGCAGTCAGATTAGCTGCCTTATCATTAACCGCATCAGGCGTGCCGGATGCGCAGCCAACAAGAACGCACATAAGCGCATATGCAACTATTGCCGAAAACGCTCTTTTCACCACCCACAAGGAAACCTTCATATCGTTTTCCTTCCCTACTCTTTCTTGAACTCAAGGGATCCCGTCTGCCCTAGATAAACCACACCAAGCTCTTTAGCCTTGATCTCCATGCTAACGGTGTTCTCATCTATAGGCGTAACGTAAACGTTGCAGTCGTTTTTGATCTCTTCGACCCAGTCGTAAAAGCGCGAATCGTTTTCATGGGACTCGATTGTGATCTTGTAGCGCCCACCCTCGGCCGCATAGGTTCCGTATGCATTCTTGTATTTGGCACAGTACAGAACCACCTGGCCATTTTCTGAAAACTCAATGTCCGAGAAAATCTGGGATTCGAGGATGCCCCTGCTGTATTTCCCGGAAACCGGAGCCGGCGACCCACACGCCACCAGCCCAGCCGCAAGAAGCGTCGTACAAAGGATGAGTCCTAACGCCCTCAATGTGGTTATGTGCATAACTGCTCCGTATTGCTTGGCTCTCTACGTTGCATCGCACTTAGAGCATACGGCCTCCCCAGGCGCAAGAGCACTTCCGCATTGCGGACATACCGCATCGGTGGCTGCCGACGAGCTTGCCCATAGCGCTGCGCGAGACTCACCTGCCCAGATACGCCCGTCTTGCTTCGCCGCTCCATGGCGTCGCTCGCCATATCGACCCCTTTATGCAAGGCGAACGATACGAGCCACCTAACGCCAAGTACCACCAGAATGAAGGCCACTACTATGGCTATCGACAGAACTTCGTTGTTCATTGCGTCTCCTAAAGGAAGCTAATCTTGGACTTGAATTTACCTCGATGGGTTTCAACGGTCGTAGTCGGGTCGATAGAGAGGAACATCTTCTCAACTGCGGTAAGAACGATGTTCATTTGGTCGGCACGCGTGTTTACACCGCTTTTGGTCTCCCAAGAAAGGAAGAAGAACCCAAAGGTATTTCTTCCGTTTTCAGGGCCAAGGTCAGCAAGTGCGGCATCCCATTTTTCTCCGCATTTGAAATGGACCGCTTTTCCTTGATCGCTGAGTCCTATTGCGGCGCCACTATCGGAGATATCGATGGTTTTCAGTGCTGCCTGAACTTCAGGAAACGTTGCCGTTGTCGAGAATATAACTTCGTCTTTCCACCATTGACCTTCGCGTTTGATGATTTTGCCGGACTCTGCCATTTGCTGTTTGTTGAAATAAGCCACGGCGCCTAGAGATCCGAAAAACACGATAGCACCGATTATTATCAGTGCAGTATTTCTGACGAAGACCCCTGCCAGCATCATGGCCAAAGACGCCAAAGCCGCAATTGCAAGAACCCTAATCATGTTCGACTTGCTTGAATCGTTCACCTACTTCACCTTTCTTTCGTGACGTTTCTACTACTGCCTAATCCGCTGTAAAGCGCGTTTACCCAGGAGCCGGGTTGACCCCAACTCTGCAGTACAAAGCCGCAATAATGCGAAACCTTCCATGCGCAATCCCGACGGAGCAAAACCCCCTTCCTCTTCGCTTGAAAAATGCTATCCGTAGTTGCCTTCGTTCTACGCTATATAGGCATAGGGGTGGAGCAATCCCTTGGATTATCAAATGCAGAAACAGGGAGCCACGCCAAGTGGATTTTTCGATCCTGTGACGTAGTGTGGATGGCCGTCGGGACCCACGCTATAGAAATGGTCCGAATACGCCGCTTCCGGAGAACGCGCCCACCAGTAGCACGGAGAGCCGTTATAACACTTCGACAAAATGGGGCTTTCGGCATCGTGCGAAGCGCCCATATCGCAGAACATCTTGTACTCTCGCCCTTCCGCGTTTTCGACTTCTACTATGTAGCGGGACTCACTGTGCAACTCGTCAAGCTCCCCCGTAAAACCACCACAGACCTCGATAAAAGACGCGAGCCATAGCCTGTCCGATGTGGAAGTAACCACGCCCGCAGACTTCCCATTCGTCCACCCCGTGTTGTTTGTTGGCTTGTTGACCGCAACGATAACCGAAGTGAGGTCTTCGGGAAGGCGACCTGCAAGATCGCTGTTAAGCCATTCTCGCATCGAAGACGCTTCCCATCCGCCAAGATTAGTCGAAATGCCTTCAGGGTAATCATTTAAAAGCCTAGTTTCATCCTCGCCGTAAGACACTGCGGCGGCATGGTATGCAGCTTTATCGGTGCTTTTGGGGTTCATCTCGTGTTCGGCGATGCAGTCAACAAACTGGAAAGTGATGCCAGCTTTACCACCATCGGTCTTGTCGTCGTGCGCAAAGCCGATGATATGTACGGCAACCTGCGAGCCCTCCCAATCGACAAGCTTCGTCTGCGTTCCGTCGAGCTGCCCATTCGAGCCAACCAGGTTGTATCGCTTGGCAACCTCTATGGCCGCAGCTTCGTCACCAGCGGCCGCAATCTCAGCGGAAATCTGGGAGAGCTCCGCCCAGGTATAGTCGTCAACCGACGCTTTCACTTCTGTTGCATCCACGCGAGGCGTCTGTTGCTGCTCGACACTTTCGCCCCGGCTTGATGCCGACGGCGTCTGCGGTTCCTGTTCACCAGAACTTGCAGCGACCGAACATGATGTCAAAAGACCAGCACACAGCAAACATGTGAAAACCGCAGCGAAGATCGTTGCCGACCAAACCCTAGACATAGACATCGTCGCATCCTCCACTCCAAGCTTTTACGTAGTACCTGGGTGAAGGCTGAGGATCTGACGTGCAACGCAAGATGAAGAGCATCCACCAAGGTTGCGAAGCCATAAGAGAATCCAAACAAGAAATCTCTCTGAAGGCAGATGCCCTTCAGCTAGCAGCTTCTTGTTTGAAATCCCGTAAGACGGAATCCCTTATGACTTCGCATCGCCCATTATAAGCGAACTTGCCGCTACGCATATGGGTAAAGATTCAATAGCGCATATAACAGCTTGGGAGCGCGTCCAACTTGTCCCCAAACTGCCGACCGATCGCAATCACAGCTCGGATACCGCACGAGCACGATGGCACCCTTTGCGATAAAGGGTTCCTTGAACAGAGGACCCGCCCTACTCCGCGAGCTGCAGGTGGTCAAAGCGACGGCGAGGGGCGCCCTGGTGCCCCAGATTCCCGAGCCTTCGCGCCGACACGAATGAGACAAGCTGCCGTGTCCCCCTGCCTCATCCCGTATCAAGCACGGGCGTGCCAGCGGGGATGCGTCCAGCGTCTCTTCCTTAGGCGGAGTATCCAAATATGGCAGTTATGATGCATTAGTGTCACATTTCGCAATCAGCTACACGCGATTCAAAGGTTTGTTACGAGTTGGTGGTGCTTCCGTGCACCAAATGGCGCCTCGTGCACAGGATGCACCGCATCGCAGCCGTTTCGGGAAATCCGTCACCTGGGCTTTTGTAGACGACACAGCTCGAAAACGGCATTATTGACCCTCATAGAAACGTATTGTCGGTACACGAGGCGCCATTTGGTGCACTGAAGCATCGCCAACTCGTAATAAACGGCTAAAACGAGGGAAAACCGTGCGGGAAAGCACCCTGCTCGGGCGAAGATGGCAACCGCGTCCCATCCGGGCGAAGTCACCCACCGGCTGTACAGCGGTTGCAGGTCGTGCAAAAGCTATGGGATCCTCGATGTGGCGCCAACGCGTCGGGCGCGCCAGAGGGGACGGCCCGCCCCCTCTCCCTAGGCATGAGACTGGCGTGCTGGGCAGGTTGGCCCGACGTCCCCGCAGGGACTGACTGGACACCTTCCCTGAAAGTCGCGAAGCGGCCCTTCGAATGCACGGGAGCAGCGCATGAAGAAAGCCCCGCGAAGCGAGGGCTTTCCGAACAGCTTAAGCGTCTGTCCCAAAGGGAATGTCCGCGGACAAGACATCAGCGAGCCGCAGGTGGTCGAAGCGACAGCGAGGGGCGCCCTGGTGCCCCGGGTTCCCGCGCCTTCGCGCCGACGCGCACTTCGGTACGCGAGGTGCGAAACAAACGGGAAGACGGAGTACCAGGACGCCCCACAGCGGCGAGTGGTCCGCCGTTCGTCAGAACGGCGGAACGACACTACATCATACCCATTCCGCCGCCACCCATGGCTGCTGCAGCGGCTGCTGCGGCGGCCGGGTCGGAGTCCTTGGGGATCTCGTTGACGGTGCAGTCAGTGATCAGGATGAGCGTAGCAACGGACGCTGCGGACTGCAGTGCGATGCGGGTGACCTTCACGGGGTCGTTCACGCCCATTTTGATCATGTCGCCATATTCGCCCGTGGCGCAGTTCAGGCCTTCGCCCTTCTTCAGGCCCTTGACCTTTTCGACCACGACGCTACCTTCGAAACCAGCGTTGGCGGCAATGGCGCGCAGCGGAGCTTCGAGGGCCTTGCGCACGATGTCGACGCCGATCTCTTCATCCTTGCCGTCGACCTCGACCTTGTTCAGAGCGGGCAGAGCGTCGACCAGAGCAACACCACCACCAGCGATGATACCTTCTTCAACAGCAGCGCGCGTAGCCTGCAGAGCGTCTTCGATGCGGCTCTTCTTTTCCTTCAGTTCGGCTTCGGTGGCAGCGCCCACCTTCAGCACGGCAACGCCGCCGGAAATCTTGGAGAGGCGTTCCTGGAGCTTCTCGCGGTCGAAGTCGGACGTGGTGCGCTCGATTTCGCCCTTGATCTGCTCGCTGCGCTCGTTGATGGCCTTCTTCGTGCCGGCGCCGTCGACGATGAGGACGCTGTCCTTGTCGACACGGACGGTCTTGGCCTTGCCGAGCATATCGATGGTGGCATCGGCCATGGTCATGCCCAGGTCCTTATCGATCACCTGGCCACCCGTGACGATAGCGATGTCTTCCAGAATGCGCTTACGACGATCGCCAAAGCCGGGGGCCTTGATGGCGACGCAGTTGAAGGTGCCGCGCAGCTTGTTCAGCAGGATGGTGGCCAGCGCTTCGCCTTCCACGTCTTCTGCAACCATCAGCAGCGGGCGACCGGACTTCATAACCTCTTCGAGCAGGCCGACCATTTCCTGGATGTTGGAAACCTTCTGGTCGGTGAGCAGGATGTAGGGATCCTGCAGCACAGCTTCCATCTTCTCCATGTCGGTTGCCATGTAGGGAGAAATGTAGCCGCGGTCGTACTGCATGCCTTCCACGTGCTCCAGTTCGATGCCGAAGGTCTGGCTTTCCTCGACGGAGATGGCGCCATCCTTGCCCACGAGGTCCATGGCCTCGGCGATCTTGCCGCCGATTTCGGCGTCGCCAGCGGAAATGGTGCCCACGTTGGCAATCTGGTCCTTGTCGGAAATCTTCTTGGCGTCCTTGGCGATAGCGGCCACAACCGCATCCACGCCCTTCTGCACGCCACGGCGAATGCCGAGAGCGTCGGAACCGGCGGTAACGTTGCGCAGGCCTTCGCGCACGATGGCGTCGGCGAGCAGAGTGGCGGTGGTGGTGCCGTCACCAGCAGCGTCGTTGGTCTTGACAGCGGCTTCGCGCACCAGCTGGGCGCCCATGTTCTCGACCGGGTTCTCCAGCTCGATTTCCTTGGCAACCGTCACGCCGTCGTTGGTGACGGTGGGGGCGCCGTAGGACTTCTCGAGCGCAACGTAGCGGCCCTTGGGGCCAAGCGTCACCTTAACGGCGTCGGAGAGCTTCTTCACGCCGGCAGCAAGCCCTGCGCGGGCATCTGCATCGAACTTCACATCTTTAGCCATTGTTCTTACTTCCTTTCAGCCTATCAGTTGTTATTGCTGGATGGCATAAATGTCGTCGGCGCGGAGGATGATGACTGTTTCGCCGCCGATTTCCACTTCGGTGCCGCCGTACTTGCCATAGATGACACGGTCGCCTTCCTTGACAGGCACAGGGATGCTCTTGCCGTCGTCGGTGACGCGGCCTTCGCCCACGGCCAGCACGATGCCCGTCGTCGGCTTTTCCTTGGAGCCACTCGAAAGCAGCAGACCACCAGCAGTGGTTTCTTCCGCGTCGTCCTGCTTCACGATTACGCGATCGCCCAGCGGTTTCAGATTCATATCTTGCCTTCCTTTCATCTGACCGGTCGTTCGACCTGTCCATTACCCTGCTTGAGTGCTAGCACTCGCATATCAAGAGTGCTAAACAACATGAGCCATAGTACCACCAGTTGCAAACGGTGGGCGTATCTTCACGGTTTCGTTACTTTTGCCGGCACCTGCGGCATGCTTTGAGCGCGCAGAGGCCATCGAAAACCGCTGCGCATACCTACCAGATGGGCGCGGACGCTACTTTTGACCGGGCTGCACGAGCCCGTTTTCGTACGCGAGCACCACAAGCTGAGCGCGGTCGTGCGCATCCAACTTGGCCATGATGCGCGCCACGTGGGTCTTCACGGTCGCGGGAGAAATGACCAGCTCGCCGGCGATATCGTCGTTGCTCATGCCGCGCGCGATGTAGGAAAGGATTTCGCGTTCGCGGTCGGTGAGCACGGCAAACGATGCCGCAGCCACCATTTCCTGATTGCGCGTCTCCACGAATGCTTCGACCAGACGGCGCATGATGGAAGGCTGGATGAGCGCTTCGCCCGACGCGACCGTGCGAACCGCGTGGGCGATATCGTCTGGTTCGGCGTCTTTCAGCATGAATCCGCTCGCGCCGGCTTGCAGGGCATCGTAGACGTATTCGTCGATATCGAAGGTGGTAAGCACGAGCACATGGGTGTTGCCCAGCTCGGGGTCGCCCACGATCTTGCGCGTGGCATCGATACCGTTTTCCAACGGCATGCGGATGTCCATAAGCACCACGTCGGGCTTCAGCTCGCGTGCTTGTTCGTATGCGGCAAGCCCGTTGTCGGCCTCCCCCACCACCTTGATGAAGTCGTAGGAAGACAGAATGAGCCTGAACCCGTTTCTCACCAAATCCTGGTCGTCGACGATGAGGACGCGCACTTCGTGCCCTTCAAGGCGTGCTTCGTCGACCGCACGCGCCGCTTCTTCGCTGCGAGCCCGCAGTTTCTGCTGCGCTTCGCGATAGTCATCGGAGTAGATGCTGCTACCGCCGATAAGCTCTTCTGCCATGCTAGTCCCCTTCGCCCAAAGGAATGTCAACCGCTATTGTAAAGCCACCTTGCACGCGATTAGCGGCAGAAAATGTGCCGCCCAACACACGCACACGCTCTTCCATGCCCTGCACGCCATGCCCGCCCGAGTCGAGCGACGTGGCGCCCTTGCCGTCGTCGGACACTTCGAGATGCGCACTGGCTTCGTTAGACGAAAGCACGATGCTCACGCTCTTCGCGTCTGCGTGACGCACGGTGTTCGTCACCGCTTCGCGCGCGATACCGAACAGCGCCACGTCCACGTAGGCGGGAACCGATTCTTTGTGGTAGGAGGACAGGTCCAACACCGCTTCCAACCCGGCTTCCCGCGCGTAATCCATCAAATCGTCCAGGCGGTCGGTGCCTTGGGTGGGCGCCGTTTCGGCATTCTGGCCTTCATTGCGCAGCACGCC
>CAMORQ010000051.1 GCA_946623915.1 uncultured Coriobacteriaceae bacterium
GAGGATCGTGCCGCCATCGAGGAGCATACGCAGGTCATCTGCTAGCTAGCGCTGCGGGAGATCGGACCAAGTATTCAGTTTGTGGGCTAGACCAGGCGGCCGTAGTCCTGTGACTGATGAAAGACATGGGCGATATAGATCGTATCGCGCTCAAACTTGTAAAGACACACGTATTTGTTGACGGTAAACGATCGATAATTGCGTGCCGCCAGCTCTCGTATGTGGGAGAGGGGCCGTAGGAGCGGCTGCTCGCGAAGCAGATCAAGCTGATATTCAAACTCAGCAACAAAATTGCCTGCTGCACGTGGGTTCATAAGGATTTGAGCAAGGTATCTGACAATAGCCTCGTATTCATATTGTGCGCTTTCGAGTATTACGACGTTATAGGCCATATTTGTCTCGTATCGCGGTCGCGAAGGAGTCGTAGTCGCTGTAGTCGCCTTGCGATATCTCGTCTTCTGCCAACATCATACGAGACAGCAGCTTGGCTTTGGCGATTTCGTCTTGCATGAGACGATACTGGTCGCTGCTGATGCAGTGCATGGCCTCATAGCCGTTCTTTGTTACGGTGACGTCGCGCTCGGACTCAACAAGCGCGGTAAATGCAGCGGTGTCCTTCATGTCTCGTACGGGCACACAGGTGGGCATAGGTACCTCCTTTGCGTTGGGACACAATTGTACCACGCCTTGACAAGAATTCGGTACCGTCAAATTGTCTCAATCTGTAACGGGTGGGTGTGATCGGAGAGTCTGAGGGTCTTTATGGGTGGAGCAAACGGCGTGACATGCGCTGTTGAATCCGTACGCCCGCTTGCGTTTTCGAGTGAAGAGGCAGCAAAGTTGATTGGCGTAAGCGCGAAGACCCTTGCAAATTGGCGCTGTCCTAGTAAGGGGCCGGAGTACATTCGCCTCGGCAAATCCTCGCGATCCCATGTTCTTTATTGTTACGATGATCATGAGGCTTGGCTGCACTCTCTGCGCCAGCAGGCCAAGGTAAATTGATTGATAGCTGTTGGGCGCGGACAATATCGTTTGGACGGGTATAGCATGGTTCCATGCTCCGCGTTGCTATTTGCGCCGCTGCGTTATTTGTGAAATGGAATGATTGATGATGGAGAGGCGTGAGGTTCTCGGCTTGCCGCTTTTCACTTGGACTAATGACTGCGGCGGCAGAAAAATGTCCTGGAGAACGACTATCGTATAGAACGCAGCGGTGGTTAGATGGGTCTTCGCGGTTTGAGTGGTACATGGATTGTCGGATGTGGGAGACGTGAGAAACCCATGGTTTGGGGCAAGGTTGCTATTCTGACGAGTTTATCTCTTCATCCCTGTGGCAAAATGAGGACATATTGTCCTGTTATCTATCCAGAAGGTGCGTCATGCAATTATCAGCAGATGAGGTAAAGGCCAAGAGACAGGAGCTCGGCTTGACTCAGAAGGAATTCGCCGCTGCCCTAGGCATGGGCCCCAACGGCGAGCGAACGGTGCGCCGCTGGGAGGCAGGCGAAACAAGGCCCACCGCAGCCGAGTCGAAGTACATCTCCACCCTCGGCCATCGCGCCCCCTTTGCACCCGCAGGGGAGGGGAAGCCTGCCTTCACCTTTATCGACCTGTTCGCGGGCATCGGCGGGATCCGCATGCCGTTCCAGGAGCTGGGCGGCAGGTGCGTCTTCTCCTGCGAGTGGGATAAGTTTGCGCAGAAGACCTACCGCATGAACTACGGCGAAACCCCGGCGGGGGACATCCGTGAGGTCGCCGCTTCAGACATCCCCGACTTCGACGTGCTGCTCGCTGGCTTTCCATGCCAGCCGTTCTCGCTTGCGGGTGTGTCCAAGAAGCGCTCCCTTGGTCGCGCTACGGGCTTCGAAGACAAGACGCAGGGCACGCTCTTCTTCGAGGTTGCACGCATCCTGAACGAGAAGCGCCCGAAGGCGTTCCTGCTCGAGAACGTGAAGAATCTGATCAGTCACGACAGGGGCAGAACGTTCGACGTCATCATGCAGGTCCTCCAGGACGAGCTCGGTTACCACGTTCACTACAAGGTTCTGGACTCCAAGGGTTGGACATGCCAGCACCGCGAGCGCATCTACATTGTTGGCTTTCGCGACGATGTGGAGTTCTCTTGGGACGACCTCGACTGCCCGAACAGTGGTCAGAAAGCCGCGGAGATTCTGGAGGAGGATGCGGACGCGAGGTACGTGCTCTCCGACAAGCTGTGGTCATATTTGAAAGCATACAAGGCCAAGCACGAGGCCGCCGGCAACGGGTTCGGCTACGGTCTTATCACTCCATCGGACACCACGAGGACGCTCTCCGCACGCTATCATAAGGACGGTAGTGAGATCTTGGTCTCGCGCGGCGAGGGCGAGAACCCCCGTAAGCTGACCCCTAGAGAGTGCGCGCGCTTGCAGGGATTTCCCGACCGGTTCATAATCCCGGTCTCCGACACACAGGCCTACCGCCAGTTCGGCAATTCGGTGACGGTCCCTGTAATACGGTCGGTGGCCAAGCTCATGATGGGAGCGTGTCAGGATGGATTACGGGGCGCTTAGCAGCTACTTCGACGGCGCGGTCTCGAAGACCCTCGCGGACGTCGATATCGACGCAGGTAGGAGTAATCAGCACGAGTTCAACGGCACGCTGCCGCTGAGGTCGCTGTTCGGTGACGACGACATCCGCGACATCCGCACCACGTTCGCCTACATGTGCGACGAGGCGGAGCCGGAGATGTGCGACGGGACCGTGACTTGGTACGATGCGCGCCGCAAACATCCCACGAGAACCGAGTACCGTCTCTACTACAAGGACAACCCCGCCATCAGGCAGGCATCCGCTGGCGACCTCATGGTGGTCGCCAACTCCGATGACCTCGGGCTGCTCATCATCTTCGCTAAAAAAGGCTCGACCATCGAGTCGCAGCTGAGGTGGCTGTTCGGCTTCGAGGAGCCCGACCGCTCGGGCTATGCCGTATCAAAGGGCGAGCGCAACCGTATCGGTGCGGTGGCCTCGCGCATCCTCGGCATGATTGGTATCGAGACGCGCGCTCCCTTGAGCGCGGATATCTACTTGGACGATATGGTCAAGAGGTTTGGACATACGTTTCCGAAGGGCATCGACTTTACGGAGTACTCCATCTCAACCCTTGAAGGTCTCGACTGGGCGGATGACCCCGATCGAAGCCTGCTCGCGTGCTACGAGCGCGAGGAATTGCTGTTCAAGGTGTTTGAGCGCCATCTGCTTGAGAGGGACCTTGCGCCCTATTTGAACGGCCAGCTCGACGTCGACGGCATTCTGAAGACCACCATGTCGACCTTCCAGCGCAGGAAGTCCCGCGCGGGCACAGCGTTCGAGCACCAGCTTGAGTTCCTGTTCAAGGGTAGGGGAATCCGATACTCCGCACAGCCCTACACCGAGGGAAAGTCGAAGCCGGACTTCATTTTTCCGTCAATCGAGTGCTACCGGGATGAGGGGTTCCCCTCCTCGAGCCTTACGATGCTCGGTGCGAAGACGACCATCAAGGAGCGCTGGAGGCAGGTGCTCGAGGAGGCGAACCGCATCGAGCGTAAGCACCTTATCACGCTGGAGCCCGCCGTGAGCGTGGACTACACGAACGCCATGCGTGACAGCAAGCTCCAGCTCGTCATCCCCTCCCAGCTTTTCCCCACCTACACGCCTTCACAGCAAGAATGGCTCATGGATGTGGGAGGCTTCTGCGAGATGGTCGAGGAGAGGCAACGGGTACTTGACTAGGCCGGGACAATAAGAGCGTTGAGGCGGCGCGCAAGCGCATGACCATCCTGAAGGGCTCCGAAAAGATTGTGGCATCGCTCAATCAGTTCGGCGTTGTCCGGCGCGTGAGGCGGGGGCACTACGTGATTGCAGAGCCCATCGAACTGAATGACGAGCTTACGCGGTTTTTGGTCTTTGCCGACATGCTGGTAAACCGGTCGAGTTACCGGACGTTCCTGGAACTGCAGGACGTGGCCGAGTTGTTTCCGTTCGCGTGCCGTGTGAGCAAGGAGGGACTTGTGGCTGACGAGCGGTTCGAGGTGAACAACTTCGGCGGGGGAGTTCTCGGTGGGGGTACGGGAGTAGGAGAGTACAGGTCACTCCTACGACGCAACACCTTTGCCACGCGTGAAAAGCATATCGTCAATCGAAAGCTGCAGGATTTGCAGTTTACCCTGCTCCTCGGCTGGTATCAGCGACGAATCGAGCTTCTCCTTAAGGACTGCGACTATGTACTGGCAGTTGATTGTGCTGGCGCGTGCGATTATGTCACGCAACACCTTACCCTCGATGTTTTCAAGGACGTCATGCACTATGAAGCGCGGAGTCTTGATGCCCTTTGATTCTGCAAACTGCTGATACGCTAAATCAAATGCGGCGATGAGTGACTTGCGTGTGCCCGTGCTGGAGCCAGCGGTATCACGTATTGCAACGGGGAACTTGTTCGACTCTTCATAGTAAACGAGCAGCGGCGATTCGTTGTTGAACTCCCTGGCAAGCGGAGTGAAGAATGCGTTAAACGCAAGCATCATTGCAGCAAAATCGTTGGATTGCGGCTCGTCGCCATCATCAGACGAGCCAAGCGATGCGATTTTTCCCTCAATGCTGGTCTGTTCTACCTCAAAGCTGTTGAGCGTATCTATTACTTCTCGGCATTTGCCGATACTGCTCGAAAGCTCAACTAGGCGTGCCTGAAGCGACTCGTACTCATCGATGAGGTCTTGCTCCACCAATGACATGAATTGGCTGTTCTGCGATGACAGTTGGCTGATTTCACGTTGCACAGATGCACGCTCGGCCTTCAGTTTTTCTGCCACACTCGCGAAATAGGCAATCTTGTTGTCGCAGAGCTGGTTGTTGAATGCGACCATCTCTTCGAAAGTTGCATTCACCATCGGGATCATCGAACAGACTTCCTCGAAAAACCGTCTGCTCAAATTAACGTCGGCTTGTCTACCGCGCTCTTGCATAGCAGTCTGTAGGGCCTCTTCATTTCGTTGCAGCCTGTAGTCTATGTCTGAGAGTTGCAGTGTCAGAGATGCGTATCGGGTGCGTGTAGCCGCGATTTCATCGCGGTTGGCCCTGTAGACATCGGCGTCGATGATGCTGTTGAGCTTGCACTGGACTTCTTCATGCTCGGCTTCGAGCCCTGCAAGTATCTGCTGCTGCTCGCTGACCGTATCGACGTTCTGGACTTTCTTATAGCGTTTGATGGACTCACGCGTCTTGTTCAAGTCCTTGTTGAGGTCGTCACGCTTTTTGTCGAGCGCCGGATCTGAGATGCCGAACAGAGCGTTGTAGACACTCCGGTAGATGGATGTGCTGCCGCTGGGAACGGTTTTGAGGAAGGAATTATCATCCCCGCCTACGGACACGCGGACAAATGAATTGATCAATTGGCGAAACGTGGGCACATTCGCTTCGTTCCCGAAAAGCAAGACATTGAGTCGTTGCTGGTAAGCTTTCTGCCCCATCTTTTCGCCGTCTATGTAGTACCTTCCATTCGGGAAGAGGTCGATTGTGAGAATCACGTCATCGCCATCGGGAAAATCCGATGTCAGTGTCATGTCGACGGCGATCTTGTTTGTGACGATGAAATCGCGTAGCTCCTCGGTCACCGTGCCCGTGTCGGCGTCTGTGTAAATGAGCTTCCTGTCCTTGGCGCCCATTGCGATATCAATGAGCTTGAGGAAGGTTGTTTTTCCAACGCGATTGTGCGATTCGGAGTCCTCGGTATCGACGATGAGGTTGGCACCCTTGTGGAATAAGACCTCGCGAACTATTTCGTCAGTTGTTGTCTTGCGAATTCTAAGCGACTTGATGAACATGTAGCCCTCCCTTCTCGTCTATTGACACGCGTCCGAGGAGGAAGAGAAAGTCCAAAGCCATGACAAAGAAGTCGTAGCTCACTTCTTTCTTGACCAGAGTGTTCGCCGTTACCTCATAGAGTTGACCGGCGTCCAAGCCTGGGTTCTGGTCGATGTAGCCATCCAAGGCGGCAGCGATGTAATAGACCGTGCTCGTCGGCTCATTATTGCGATCAAGCAGCAGCATCGTCATCACCTGGCCTCAGAAGGACTCTGCATTTTGCCACGGCAACGGCAATCAACGCAACGCAGAACTGGTTGATGATTTCTTCGGGGACCTCGTCAGCCTGAAAGCCTGCGTCATTCACAATCATGTTATAGATCTCGTTCTCGATGAGCTTGAGCTGTGCATCGCCGTTTCCTACGCACAGCTTGCCGTCATCGCGAACGTCTGCCACATTGACAAACATCTTGTTCAGCCTTTGGATGATGGCTTCGCTGTCGGGGAATTCCTTGATCACGCTGTCGAGACGAGCGTAGTTCTCAGAATACTCGTTGATGATGTTTAGGTAACGCGGTGCGTGGTTGTAAATCAGCTTCTTCTCTATAGGAGGCGGAGGCGTAAGGGGGAAATCTTCGCCCGTTGGCTCAGTCGACGAAATCATGATTTGCAGGAGTTTATACATGAGCGTCTTTGTAAGCGGCCGGTGCGGGCCAGACGAGACGGGCTGGTAGATGTTTATGTCATGTGAGTCATAGCTATTGGAGTCGCCGGTTATGTTCGTGGCGACCTTTCCAATTGCGCTCTGGCTTGTCTGCGTTGGCTTATCGCGAAGCATGGATGTTCGCCGAGTTGTTGCTGCCTACGACGTTTGTGGCAACTTTACCTGTAGCGGTCTGCGAGTTGTCGCTTAGACTCTTTTTGATTGACTTGATCTCTTGCTTGTTTTGGAGCGAGATGACGGCGGCGGCGATGGATGCGATAGACGCGATAATTCCAAGGATAAGGTTCACAGTCTCCATCTTGCCTCCCAAATGTCAAGTCCAATATTCTAGACCATTATCGAGCGTTCGCTCGTTGCGTTGCCTCTAATTCTTGCTAATGGTCACAAACTGCCGAACGGACTGGATGACCTCACTTTGTGACCGACCTTTAGCCTATTTGCATGGTTAAGGGACGGTTCGTTTGTGCTGGCCTATGTCAATCGAAAGGCAGGCCGACATGGACGGAGACGACCATAGCATCGACGACGAGGAAGAGGTCGCAGCGCAGGCGGGCGGCCAAGAAGGGGTCGCGCAGGCGGAAGAGCCGCAGGCAGTGGACTCGGAGAGGGGCTACCAGGCGCTTCTCGCCAAGCAGGAGGCTCGCATCAAGGAGCTTGAGGGGCAAGTGGCCGAGGCTGCCAAGAGCGCCGAGGTGGCGGACGCCCTGCGCGGCGAAATCCAGCAGGTGAAGGCCAGGCGGCCGATGAGCGCATCGCCTTCGCGGCAGACATGGCGACGTTCGCAACCATGAACCTGACCCACCTCTTCTACTCATGCACGGCGCTGGAGGTGGTCTCCGGTTTGGGCAACCTCGCAGGTGTCAAGTCGTGCGGTTCGCGTTCGCTTCGCGCTCGTCGTCCGCCGAGCTGGACTTCCGAGGCTTCGACCCGTCTGCGCTCACCGACCTGACCTACTGCTTCTCGGGGTGCTCGTCGCTGGTGACGATCTACGCCGACGCCACCTGGGCGCTGCCTTCGAGCGGGGTTTCGGACTCGCAGTGCTTCTATAACTGCTACAAGCTGACGGGCGGCAACGGAACCACGTATGCAAGCAGCAGGACGGTTTATACCCACTTCCGTATCGATACGACGGCTACGCCTGGTTACCTGACTGTCTCTGCTTGACATGCTCTTTGGCTACGGTATTTGCGTCAGTCTGGGTAATATCCGAGAACATTTCATCAACGATGCGGACATGGCATTCATAAGCTGCATACCTGCTGGACCTCACCGCATTTTCCGCTTCCTGCAGGCGTGTTGCAGCATCCCTGAATCGGGATTTTGCCGCCATTTGCCCCATGATGGAGTCTGGGTGGTTGTCACTGAGTACGTCTGCGTCTCTCAGTTCTATTTCCGCACTTGCAATGCGTTCCATAAGCAGATTGTATTGGGCATCGCCGACCTCAGACAGGCAGAGCACAAGGTCTTTAAACGCTGCTGCGGTCAGCATTCGATTGAGCACTGCCCTGCAAGCTTCTGGCTCGGCATTCGCCTTCGCGACCATATCATTCACGAGGTATTTTTCCCATTCCTCATGGTCTCCGCCGTTGCCGCCAGACTGTTCCGGAAGCCACTCCGCACTAACTTTTCTCGTCATACGCTCGATGGACAGAACAGCCTCGCCGCTGAGACCAAGGAAGTCAGCAATATCTTGGAGCTCGTACGTATCACAATCGGTCTCCCTGATGAGAAAACCTACTGGCTTTCCGAATATGTCAGCCAGATCTACGAGGTCATCCCATTGAGGAAACTGATCTCCTTTTCGAAATCGGCTGATCTTTCTCGCAATCGCCTTGCGGCCGTTCTCCCTTTCCACTGCATAGCGGTCATCGGCTAGCGAGGCATCATCGGCACCGTTACGCTTTTGATAGAGCAGACGCGCAAGGCCGATATTGCTAATGCCTCTGCGCCCCTTTTCTATTTCATAGCTTTCCATCAAACCGCTGAGTCTCTTTGGAAAAATGTCCTTAGGGCGATCTTTGCGGACGTACATTGTCTTAATCATTCCTCATTAACAACAGATAAGACAATTATAGGACATATACCGTCTTATTTACCGATGGCATGATAGCACTGTCGAAAGTGAGCACCCCAGTGGAAGCGGTGCTGAAGTGAAAGAAAGTGAGGAAAAGGCAATGACGACTTGGGACTATGCGCAATTGTCGCATCTGGCGAAAGAGCTCGGTGGGCCTCAGGCGCTGATCAGCAATATCAGAGCGGGCGGGATTTCCGTTGGAAGAATCCAGGGTGGAGTAATCGGTTCTGTAGCCACGCTAGTCGCAGGTGGAATCGGACTGTATGCCTACGACAAGCACCAGAGGAAGATCGCTCTTGCTGAACAGAGTGCAACCATTCTCAAGGCGAACATCGAAGTATACGAAGAGGCACATTCGTCAACAGAAGTTGATGAGGCTACGAGAGAGACGCAACATAGTGAGGAGGAAACGGTAACTGAATCCAGTGGCGGCGAAGAGGCCTAGCCACCAGATTCATTAGACAGCCACTACCACGAGGAGCCCCGGTATGTACCAGGGCTCCAATTCGTTCTTATACCTTGCAGCGGATACTTAGATCTCTCGGGACTTGCAGTAGAGCGGGTCGCCCTCTCCGACCAGCACATCCCACCGCCATTGCGGGGTCTCGGTGCCGGACTGGCAGAGCGCATCGAGGGGCATGACTTTTTGCTCGGGCGAGCAGGGGCAAAGGTCTGCCTTGATGTGGGCCATGTCTTCGGCCTGGCCGGCGAGCTTTTTTATCCGGGGACCATGCTTTCGGCACGCGATCCCCCATCCTCAACCTCCCAAATCAAAAACTCAATCTGTAACACCTAGACTCGATTTGAGCAGATATCTGTTACAGATTGAGACGTTTCGGCAGAGTGATTCCCGTTTGTCTTGATTTGTAACAGGTAGAGGCAAAAAACTCGACTTGATGTTACAGATTTAGACAAACGGCTGCCGACCCGCGCGAAAACAAAAGAGGCCGCATACGAACCCGTGGAGGGATTCGTATGCGGCCGACAGGGGGTATGCGGCGAAAACTAGGCCATGAGCAGGCCGGTCTCCGCGAC
>CAMORQ010000052.1 GCA_946623915.1 uncultured Coriobacteriaceae bacterium
GGCCATGGCCGCGATCTTGTTCTGCAGCTGCGACTTCTGATCCTGCGACTGCACCACCAGGCCCGTTGGCAGGTGCGTGATGCGCACGGCGCTGTCCGTGGTGTTGACGCACTGCCCGCCCGGACCGCCAGCGCGGTATACGTCGATGCGCAGGTCTTCCGGCTTGATGTCGATTTCCACTTCGTCGGCTTCGGGCAAAACCGCAACCGTCGCCGTCGACGTGTGGATGCGGCCTTGGCTTTCCGTCTTGGGCACGCGCTGCACGCGGTGCACGCCCGACTCGAATTTCATTTCCGAGTACACGCGGTCGCCCTTGACCTTGAACTGGATTTCCTTGTATCCGCCGGCTTCCGAAACAGACGCGTCGAGCGTTTCCACCTTCCACCCCTTCTCGTCGGCGAAATGGGTGTACATGCGGTACAAGTCCCCGGCGAAAATGGCTGCTTCGTCGCCGCCCGCAGCTGCGCGAATCTCGACGATGATGTCCTTGTCGTCGGCGGGATCGGCGGGAATGAGCATGAACTTGATGTCTTCTTCGAGCCCGGGAATCTCCGATTCGATACGCGCGATTTCCTCTTGGGCGAATTCCTTCATGTCGGCGTCAGAGAGCATTTCCTTGGCTTCGGCCAAATCCCTCATGTCGCCCACGTACTTCTTGGAAGCTTCGACCAACGGTCCTTGGTTGGCGAATTCCTTGGCAAGGCGCGCGTATTCTTTCTGATCGGCGATGACCGCAGGGTCGCTCATGCGCTCCCCCAGTTCGTCATGGGCCGCAATTATCTTTTCGAGCTTTTCGATTTCCAACATGGCGTATAGCTTTCTCTTGTGGCAAACAGAAGCATTATAGAACAACAGAAATAGGACAGGGCCGTTGCCGCATATTGCACACGACAACAACCCTGTCCGTTGTTTTGCGGGACCATGGAAGGCCCCGAAGCGAAGCTATTTGCCGAGAAGCTCGAGCAGAGCCGGCTTGGGCTGCGCCCCGAGAGTCTGGTTCTTCACTTCCCCACCTTCGAAGACGATGAGCGTGGGGATGCTCATGACGCGGTAACGCTGGGCGATTTCGGGGTTTTCGTCGACGTTGAGTTTGTACACGTCGATTTCACCGGAAAGCTCTTCGGCCACTTCGTCGACGACGGGACCCATGGCTTTGCAGGGGCCGCACCAATCCGCGTAGAAGTCCACGAGCACGGGACGGGATGCCTGCAGAACCTTTTCGTCGAATTCGCTTGTCGTGATTTGCTGGGACATAGTTGTTGCTCCTTTGCGATTCGCGAGACGCCGTGCGCCTCATATCAGTTTATTGCTTTCACTATATCTTTAACGCGCCCGACCCTCTGTAACGAAGTCACGCACTGTTTACGTGCCGTAACGAAAGCACCCTACATGTAGACCGGCACATCCATGCCGAGGTCGTCCACGAACGTGCGCAGGTACTCGGCGTCGTTTTCGACATCTTCCGTGCGTGTGTTGGCCTGCATGTCTTCGTCGGACATGTCCTTCAAAAACCGCACGTAGACGTCTTCGCCGTTCGACCACTCTATCAACGGATAGCACGCATGGTTCTCGAGAGTCAAACCTGCTTTTGACCAAACGAAATCGCACGTGAACATGGCGGAGAGAATGGTGTCGGTCTTGGTCCATCCCGTGATAAGGTCAGACAGTCCGTAGACGACCGGAACCTTTTTGCCACTCGACCCCGTTAAGATCTTTATGGGCTGCAGGATGTGCGCATGGCTTCCGATGACCAAATCGACATCGAGGTCGGCGAGCAGCTGCGCGTATTCGAGCTGCATCTCGTCGGGCTGTGCGGTGTATTCGGTCCCCCAGTGCATGTAGACCACCACCGCGTCGGCAACCGTCTGCGCTCGGGCAACCTCCTTCTTGATGGCGTTCTTATCGAAAGGACACAGGTAGTACGTGTTCGGGAAATCCTCCACTTTGTCGAAAGAATTGCTGCCGTAGGTGTAGCTGAGAAACGCGATGGTCTTGCCGTTGCGCTCTATCATATGGACCGTGTCGCGGTCGGTCTGCGTTGGATAGCTGCCGATGACCATCATCTCCGGATAGCGCTCGAATATCTGATGGCTGTTCTTGATGCCCTGCTCGCCCATATCCCACGTGTGGTTCGACCCGAAGTTCACCACATCGAAGCCAACCTGGCTCATGGCATCCGCGCTGGAGTCAGGCGTGTTGAACGCAGGGTAACCCGAATAGCTGAACCCGTCCTCGTTTCCCGCCATGGCAGTTTCCTGGTTGACGAACTTGACATCGTAGGAAGACAGTGCCGGAGCAAGCTCCTGGTAGTACGGAAGGAAGCCGTACTCGCCATCTCCGATGGAACCGGCGTACGAGTCGAGTATCTCGAAATTCATGTCGGTCGCGAACACGTCGCCGACCGCTGCAAACGTCACGCGATCGGCGGTAGCACCGCCAAGGCCGCGTCCGTGGATTTCGTAGCGAATCCCCGCGGGTGTCTTTCCGTGAACGATTCCA
Source organism: uncultured Coriobacteriaceae bacterium (assembly GCA_946623915.1). GTDB lineage: Bacteria > Actinomycetota > Coriobacteriia > Coriobacteriales > Eggerthellaceae > CACXMZ01. The sequence goes on from CAMORQ010000052.1 coordinate 2,500, forward strand.
CGAGCGTCGACGGTTTCGTGAGAACCGGACAGCTTGCCCTGAGCGGCACTCGATGCCAGTGAGTCTTCGGCCGGCGCACCCCACAGCGAGCCGATGTTGCCGTTCGTGGAAACGAGCAGTATGCCTAAGGACACGGCGACGCATGCAGCGACCCCCGACACGATGGCCGCTATGCGAAGCACTCTATCGGGAATGTCGGGAAAAGGCATTAGTTCTTGTTGTAGCCGGTGTACATGGTCAGAATGAAGAATAGCATGGTAGACCACGCGAACAACCTATGCAGTCTCATTTTCGACTTTCTCCTCGCTGCTATCGGCATGCTTTTCACCTTCTTCCGGTTCGGATTGGTTCGTTGCTTGTTCAAAAGATACCAGATACGCTTCGTCCGCGGCATCTATTTCGGGCGTCATGGCCGTCGTGAGCACAACCGATATGCTGCCGCTGTCCTCGTAGGCTTCTGTAAATCGGACGGCATCGTATTCAACCAAACCATCGAGGGGGTCCATGACCAGATACTTGTCGCTGCCCACACGGCCGCAAAGCACGACGCAGTGCTCGTTTTCGTACCATTCGTACCCTTTGGTCACCATCCCGGTATGCGCCGCAGGCGCAAGGAGCATCGTCGTCCAAATAAGCACGGGGCGACCGCGGTCGGCCACATCGGCAAGGTCTTCCATGGAATCGCCCCTGCGCTCCACGAATCGCCATGCGCTTTCGCATTGACGCAAGTAGGCGTTTCCCGAGCGCGTCATGATCGGCGGGAAAGCGCCGCCGGCGAAATATGGGTCGCCGCCGAAACCGTCCACCATGTCACGGTCCCCCGGCTGGGCGAGCACGTATTCGTCGGTGAAGCGAACCGCATCGATGTCGTTGCCCATCGCTCGCAAGACACTGACCATGGATGCGATTTCGCATGCCCCCGGCACCTCCGGGAACTGGCCGTAGAACTCGACCTTGTCGGAGAATTCCGGTGCGTCGTGCACGGTGGGCGCCGTAGAAAGGTTTTTCAGTATGCGCATATCGGCAAAGCCGGACAGCTTCAGCTTCTTCTTGGCAACATCGGAAGACGGGTTGCTCCGAGCATCCGGACCTGTCTGCGTCAAAGCAGACGAAGACGACGAGGACGAAATGCCGTCTTCTCGATTTCCGGGTGCGCGTGCAGCGTTGCCCGATGCGTCGGAAGCAGAATCTTCGACCGCGACTGCAGGAGCAAACATGAGCAGCGCACCCACCAACGCACATGCTAAAAGCGCCGCGAGAACCGCGGCGCCGGAGCAAAAAGCGAATAAGATGTTATCCGATTCTTGCATCTTCTATAGCACGCACGACTTCGTCCACGGAAACGCTGCCCTTGTCGCCTTCGCCACGCACGCGCAAGCTTACGTTGCCCTCTTCCATTTCCTTGTCGCCCACGACAAGCATCAAGGGTACTTTGGCGGCCTGGGCCTTGGCGATCTTCACGCGCATGGGCTCGTTTTGCGCATACACCTCGACGCGACCTTCGGATGCACGCAGACGGTCCGCGACGCTGCGCGCCGCATCGAGATGACGGTCGGCGATGGGGATGACAACCGCCTGCACGGGCGCCAGCCACAGCGGCAAATTGCCCGTGGTGTGCTCGATGAGGATGCCCAAGAAGCGCTCGATCGAGCCGAAGATGGCGCGATGCAGCATCCAGGGGCGCTCCTCGGCGTTGTCGGACGTGCGGTATGTCATATCGAAACGCTCGGGCAGGTTGAAGTCGACCTGGACCGTGGAGCACTGCCACCAACGGCCGATGGCGTCCTTGACTTTGATGTCGATTTTGGGACCGTAGAATGCGCCGTCGCCCGGGTTGATGTCGTAGGGAATCCCACGCTGCTCGATGGCCGTGCGCAAGAACGATTCGGCCTTTTCCCACATCTCGTCCGTACCGATGGATTTTTCGGGACGCGTGGAGATCTCTGCGGCGTATTCGAAGCCGAACTCTTCCATGATCTTATCTGCCAAATCGAGGATGGCAAGAACTTCGTCGACCACCTGGTCTTCGCGGCAGAACACATGGGCGTCGTCTTGGGTAAACCCGCGAGCGCGCATAAGACCGTGGACCGCACCCGACAGCTCGTGGCGGTACACCGTGCCGAACTCGAAGAAGCGCACGGGCATTTCGCGGTAGCTGTGGATGGCGTTCTTGTAGAGCATCACATGGCCCGGGCAGTTCATGGGCTTCACGCCGTATTCGGAAAGGCGTGGCTCTTCGTCGGAGCCCTCGTTGATGTGGAAGAAGTACATGTTTTCATGGTAAAAGCCGTAATGACCGCTGGTCTTCCACACGTCCGCCTTGTACACGTGGGGCGTGATGACCTCTTCGTAGCCACGGCGGTACAGTTCGCGGCGCAGCCATTCCTGCAGCAAGCGGATGACGCGCGCGCCTGCAGGCAAGTACATGGGAAGCCCAACGCCAGCCATATCGTCCATCATGTAGATGCCAAGTTCGCGACCGAGCTTGCGGTGGTCACGTTTTTCCGCTTCTTCAATGTTATGCAGGTACTCTTCCAGGTCGGCCTTCTTGAAGAACGCCGTGCCGTAGACGCGCTGTAGCTGTTCGTTTTCAGCGTCACCCTTCCAGTACGCACCCGCAATCTTCATCAGCTTGAAAGCGGCGATCTTACCGGCGCTGGGAATATGGGGGCCGCTGCACAGGTCGACGAAATCGCCATGGCGGTAGACGCTGATTTCCTCGTCTGCGGAGAAATCGTCGATGTGCTCGAGCTTGAACTTCTGGTCGGCGAATATCTCCTTCGCCTGGTCGCGCGTAACCACCTCGCGCACAAACGGTTCGTCCGAAGCGACGATTTCGGCCATCTTGGCTTCGATGGCGGCGAAGTCGTCGGAAGAAATGGTGTCGTCCAATCCGAAATCGTAGAAGAACCCGTCTTCGGTTTCCGGACCGAATGCGATCTGCACGCCCGGGTACAGCGATTGCACGGCTTCCGCCATCACATGCGCGCACGAATGCCGCAGGATTCCTAAGGCTTCATCGGATTTGTCGGTGACGATCTGCACGTGGGCGCCGTCGGGTACAACGGCCCCGAGGTCGACGAGTTCGTCGTCGATCTTTCCAGCCAATGCCGCCTTTGCCAACCCCGCGCCTATCGAGGCGGCGACGTCAGCCACGGTCGAGCCGGACTCAAGTTCCTTGGAGGATCCGTCGGGTAGATACACGTTCATACAAAACTCCTTTCGCCGGACGCATACAAAGCGTCTGCAAATACTTCTCCCTGCGGGTTGATTTCGCAGGGAGGACTACCAGGGGATAGAAATGTCCCCTAATTACTAACGGTTAGTTCGACGGGTCTGCCCCACCGGCGTGGCGCAGAAAGGACACACGGACCATGCAGGATCGAGGGCATGGTTGCACGTGCTGCAGAGATTTTTCAGGCGCTGGTGGCAGTTCGGGCAGATAACGTAATCGGCTTCTACCGGATAGCCGCAATTGGCGCATTCGCCGTACTTCATAAGCTGACGCTGCTTGATAGCAACTTCGAGTTCTTGCTCTTCGCGGTCGACCGCAAGCAACTGGGGCCGAAGCAAAACGTACGCTACGACACCGACCACGGGAACGAGCGCAACGATGGCCCAAAGCCACCACCACGTACCGCGCTGGTACGCGTCACGGGCGACCCATATGACGACAAGAGCATGCAGAACGACCAGCATGCCGAGCATGATGGTGAAAGCCTGCTGAATCTCGGGTGTGAGAACCTGTGAGAGCAATTCATTCATGTGTGTAAGTTCCTCTGACTAACATTCGCGCGTGGACATACGAACGGGAATTATACCAGTTCGGAAAGCTGCGCGTCCAATCGTTTCATCTGGTCTTCCAATTCTGCACGTTTCGCCGTGTCTTTATCGATGATTTCCTGCGCAGCTTTTGCCAAAAAACCCGGGTTGGAAAGCTTCTTGGCAAGCTTGTCGATGTCCTTCTGCAGGGAGGCACGTTCCTTTTCGAGGCGTGCGCGCTCCGCTTCGAAGTCGACCATGCCGGAAAGCACGCAGTATATTTCGCAACCGGCATCGACGCTGACCGCGCTTTCGGAAGGACGGGAAACATCCGAGCCAACCTTGAGCGATCCGAGCGTGGCTAGACGCTTGACCAGATCCGCTTGGCTTTCGAGGGCCGCGACATCATCGCCTTGCGCCTTCACGACCACGTCGATTTCGGTCTTGGGCGATAGCCCGTAACGGGCACGTGTCGCCCGAACGGCCGAAACGGTGGCTACCGTAAGACCTATCGCCTGCTCGGCCTCGTCGTCGATCCAGGAAGAGAGCGACTCGGGCTCGGGCCAGGAAGCGACCATAAGGGCTGCTTCTCCTTGGCTTGTGGGAAGCTGCTCCCAAATTGCCTCGGTAACGAACGGCATGGCAGGATGCAGCAAACGAAGGGACTGATCGAGAACGAACACGAGGTTGCGCTGAGCGGCAAGACGCGTTTCGTCGTCGCCTTTAAGCGACGCTTTCGACAGTTCGATGTACCAGTCGCAGAACTCGCTCCAGAAGAACTGATGCAGATCGCGGGCCACATCGCCGAAACGGTATTCCTGCAAACCTTGCGTAACGGAAGCGGACAGTTTGGCCAAACGCGAAAGAATCCAGGCGTCGGCTGGCGTGCGCACTTCCGGGTCGCCGGGCGTGAACCCGTCCAGATTCATGCCGACGAAACGGGCGGCGTTCCAGATCTTAGTGACGAAACTGCGTGCGGCTTCGGTGCGCTGAGACCCGATAAGCGCGTGCGTGTCTTTGTCGAGGTCGGCATCGAAGCGCACGTCCTGGTTGTTCGTGACGAGCTGCAAGAGCCCCATGCGCATCGCATCGGCCCCATACATGTGGATCAAATCCATGGGATCGACGCCGTTGCCCTTGCTTTTCGACATGCGGGAGCCGTCTTTAGCGAGGATGGTCGCGTAGATGACGACGTCCTCGAAGGGGATCTCGCCGATGAAGTACAGCGAACTCATGACCATGCGCGCCACCCACAGCGCTATGATGTCGCGTGCAGTCACGAGCGCTTTGGTAGGATGGTGCCCTTCCATCTGGGATGGGTCGGCGGGCCACCCTTGCGTGGCGAACGTCCACAGCTGGCTGGAAAACCACGTGTCAAGCACATCGTCGTCCTGGCGCAGCGCGGCACCGCACTTCGGGCAGACGTCGGCATCGTGCTCGAGCGCGTCCTCCCATCCGCACGCATCGCAGTAGAACACCGGGATGCGGTGACCCCACCATAGCTGGCGGGAAATGCACCAGTCTTTCAGGTTTTCCATCCAGGTAAGGTAGGTCTGCGTCCAACGGTCGGGATGGAACTTGACGGCACCGGACGTGACCGCATCGGTTGCCGGCCCTTTCAGTTTTTCGACCGCGACGAACCACTGCTCGGACAGCCACGGCTCGAGCGCAGAATCGCAACGATAGCAATGCATGACCGAGTGGTCGTGCTCGTCGACATGGTCGAGCAGTCCATGCTCTTCGAACCAGGCGACAACCGCCTCGCGGCACTGCTCGCGCGTCATGCCGGTGAACGGGCCGTACCCTTCCACAACGATCGCATGCTCGTCGAAGATGTTCACTTGCGGAAGGTCATGCGCCTCGCCCATCGCGTAGTCGTTGGGGTCGTGCGCCGGCGTCACTTTCACAAAACCACTGCCGAAGCCGGCATCGACGTGCCAGTCGCTGAATATGGGTATCTCGCGGTCGACTATGGGAAGCACAACCGTAGCGCCGACGAAGGGCGCCTTGTCCGGATCGTCCGGAGACACGGCGACGCCAGTATCGCCAAGCATGGTTTCGGGACGCGTCGTGGCAACGGTGATGTATTCCACCCCGTTCACGGGTTCTTTAAGCGGATAGCGCAGATGCCAAAGGTGCCCTGTTTCGTCTTGATACTCCGCTTCGTCGTCGGATATGGCGGTCGTGCAGCTTGGGCACCAGTTCACAATACGTTTTCCGCGGTAGATAAGACCGTCGTGGTACCAGTCGCAGAAAACCTTGCGCACGGCATCGGCGTAATCGGGGTCCATGGTGAACTTCTGGTCGTCGAAATCCACCGAACAACCCATGCGCTTGATCTGCTCGACGATGATGCCGCCGAACTCGCGCGTCCAATCCCAGCAAGCCTCGAGGAACTTCTCGCGGCCGATTTCGCGTCGGTCTATCCCCTGGTCCTTCAGGCGTTTGTCGACTTTAGTTTGCGTCGCGATGCCAGCATGGTCGGTACCAAGGATCCAACGCGTTGAAACGCCGCGCATACGGTTGAATCGCACGAGCGTGTCCTGAATCGTGTCGTCGAGCGCATGGCCCATATGCAGCATGCCGGTGACGTTAGGCGGCGGAATGACAATCGTGCAATCGCCTTGTCCATCGTTGCGGGCGTACCAGCCGCCCTGAAGCCATTTCTGGAGGATGCGCTCTTCGACATCCTGCGCATCGTAGGTTTTCGCCATATCGTTCAATGCCATGCGGTTTCTCCTTGCAGAAGGCGTAATCAAAGCAACATTCGAATAATACAATGAACCGAAGCCAAGCGCCCTTGCGTTCGCACAATGCACAGGTATGCGCTCTTCGACAACGAGGCCCTTCGCGCAACGCGAAGGGCCTCATGCAACGCTATGGAAGATGCTCCCCCTACGAAGCGACTTTGGTTTTCGAGGTGGCTTTCTTGATTTCGGGCTTCGTGTCGCCGTCGATGTCGGACGCGCGGAGCTCGACGATGGTACGCCCCTTGTGCTCGGGCAAATCGTACATGACGTCCATGAGCACGCCTTCCATGATGGAGCGCAAACCGCGGGCGCCCGTGCGCTGATCGACCGCCTTCTTGGCGATGGCGCGCAGAGCGTCCTCGCCGATGGAAAGCTCGCTATCCTCGAATTCGAACATCCGCTTGTATTGCTTGACGAGAGCGTTCTTCGGTTCCGTGAGGATGCGGATAAGGTCCTCTTCGGAAAGCTCGG
>CAMORQ010000053.1 GCA_946623915.1 uncultured Coriobacteriaceae bacterium
GCGCATCAGGTCGAGCAGGTAGAACAGGTTGTGCTGGGATAACAGCATGCCGGCAAGCATTTCCTTCTGTTTCACCAGATGGCGCAGGTAGGCGCGACTGTAGTTTCTGCACACGCTGCAGGAACATTGCGAATCGAGCGGTCCGAAATCGCGCGCGAACTTCGCGTTGGCCAGGTTCAGGCGACCCTCGCTCGAAAACGCCGTGCCCATACGGCCCGTGCGGGTGGGCAGCACGCAGTCGAGCATGTCCACGCCCGCCGCCACTGCGCGCACGAGCGTGGTCGGGTTGCCCACACCCATGAGGTAGCGCGGACGATCGTCTGGCATGGCGGCGCACACGTCCGGCAAGGTTTCGAACATCGTATCGTGGTCTTCGCCGACGGAGTACCCTCCGATGCCGAAACCATCGAAGCGCCTGCCACCAGCAGCCACGTTTCGCGTTTCCGCTTCGAGCAATTGATGCACGCTTTCGAGGCGCAGATCCAAGTGCATACCACCCTGGACGATACCAAAAAGCGCCTGGTCGTCACGCTTATGGGCTGCCAGGCAACGCTCTCCCCATTCCCAGGACAGCTTGGTAGCGGCCGCAACGTCTTCGCACGCAACCGGATAACCCACGCACTGGTCGAGCTGCATGATTATATCGGCGCCGATTTCCTCTTGGATGCGCATGTTGTCCTCAGGTGTCCAGCGATGCTTGCTGCCGTCGTAATCGCGCGCTTGAAACGACACACCGTCCGGGTCGGTTTTCATCATGTGCTCGAGGCTGAACAGCTGAAACCCGCCGGAATCGGTGAGCATGGGGCCCTGGTAGTTCATGAAGGCGTGCACCCCGCCGGCTTCCTGCACGATGTCAGTGCCGGGACGCATGTACAGGTGATAGGTGTTGGCCAGCACAATCTGCGACCCGATTTCACCAAGCACTTCGGGCGTAATGCCCTTCACCGTGGCGTGCGTGCCCACGGGCATGAACAGGGGCGTTTCCACCATTCCATGCGCTGTTTCGAACCGGGCGGCACGCGCCGGGCCACTGATTGCCTCTATTTCTAGCTGGAACAATTCCATGGTTCTCCTAACCGTGCGAACCGTGCGCCTGTTGAAAACCGCTTGCATTAGGCGCCTTCGCAGTAAATGTGGAAAGGGACGGGCTATATAGCCCTTCTGTAAATCTTGTTGCTACGCTCTGTCCCTTTCCACATTACCCAGGTAGCGTACACTCCGTCTACGAGTCCGTTCGAGCACTACCTCGCCCATTCGGGAACTTTGCCGTCAGAACGCAAAGCGTCGGCGCGGTCGCGCCAGCCCAGCGCATGGGTGTTCGTGCACGGCGGCAGGTTTTCGGCCCAGGTGGCGAATTCGGACAGGTTGCCGTTCTTCACGGTGCTTACGTCGAAATCGTTAGGGTTAATCAAGTAGTCGGTTATCAGGTAGGCGTCCATGCCCGCCTGCAGGCAGTTCAGATCGTCTTCGGTGTTGTTGCCCACCATCAGGATACGGTTCGCCGGCACGTCTGCCAGCGCCACGTTTTCCTCGTAGTAGCCCACATGCGGCTTGGTCCACGTCGAGTTGTCGAACGTGGTCACGCGCGAAAACAGGCTTATGTCGCAACCCGCCCACTTCATGCGCCACTCGATTGCCGACAAGGGAAACATGGGCATGGTGGTCAGGTAGAGCGGATAGCCCTTGTCTGCCAGCATCGACACAACGCGCTGAGCCGCCGGATTGGGTTCCACGCCATCGCCGGCATGGTTGAAATCGGTGCGGTAGAAGTCGTCGAAGAAATCGTAGAGCCGCTTCTTCTCCTCGTTGGTCGGATCGGCGCCGTCGAACAACTCGCCGAAAAACATGTGCCAGAACGCCGTCTCGTTCGTTTCGCTTGCGGGATGATCCATCATCCCGAAGATGCTTTTATTCACCGACTGTTGAAAGTGTTCCGGGCCCCACCCTTCGCGCGCACATGCCTCCATCAGCAATTTGTAGTAAGGGACGAGGAAGTCGCGTACTTCGATAGGCAGCAACGTGCCGTCCATGTCGAAGAATATCGCGTCGTAAGGTGCTTGATTCATGGTATTCGATGCACTCCTGTTCTTACCGGCTAACGTGCTAGTATACATGACCATGAAACTGCTTCTACATGCTTGTTGCGGGCCTTGCTCGCTGGAACCAGTGCGCCTGCTGCAAGAGGCGGGGCACGACATTGCCATCTGCTTCGCGAATTCCAACATCGCTCCGCGCACCGAATACGACCGACGGCTTGACGTGCTGCGCGCATGGGCCGCCGACGAGGGAATCCCCGTAGTCGACCTGCCCTACGACAACGCCGCGTGGGCCGCGTCCGCAGGAGCCGTGGAGCGTGGCGGCGGGCCACGAGAGGACCGCTGCCGCGCGTGCTACGCGTTGCGCCTGGAAGAAGCCGCTGCCTACGCAGCAGCGCACGACTACGAAGCACTGTCGACCACGCTGGCCGTGTCGCCCTACCAGCTTTCCAACGTGTGTCGCGAAGAGCTTGAAGCCGCAGCCGAACGGCATGGGCTGGCATGCGTCTGGGAGGATTTCCGCCCCTACTACCCCACCGCGACCCTCCGAAGCCGCGAGCTGGGCATGTACCGTCAGAACTACTGCGGATGCGCGTATTCCATGGACGAAGCGCGCGCCGAACGCGCTGCGCGCAAAGCCGAAAAAGCCGCAGCTGCGGCCGTGCGCGAAGCGGAGCTTGAAGCCGCCCGCGCCGAGCGCGCCGCGCGTCAGGCCGCCTACGATGAGAAGCAGCGACGCAAACGCGAAATCCGCAATTCATTCAGACACTAACGCTATTTCCCCATGCTATGATAATCACGTGTTCACGTGTGCATAGCTGCCTCGATTGCAGAAAGAGAGGCATGCTATGGTTACTGGCGAAGCCTTGTTTCACTACTGTTTGGTTGTAATAGCGGTTATTGAACTGATGCATCGTATGCTAAGACGAAATGACCGCCCCCGCCCATACGCGAAGGTGGCTACTTCACAAGCTATAAACTTGAAGCGAGGCGGCCGCTGCTGCAACGGCGGCCATATGAACACTTTTTAACATATGCCCATTGCCTCATAAACGAACCATGCCGTATGAAGACATCCGATTTTGACTACAACCTTCCCGAAAACCGCATCGCGCAGGAGCCCTGGCCGGTGCGCGATGAGTGCAAGATGCTCGTCATGGACCGTGCGACTGGAGCACTGGAGGACCGTATCTTCCGCGACATCGCTGGGTATTTGAAGCCAGGCGACATACTTGTCGCCAACGAAACGCGTGTGCTGCCAGCCCGCCTGCTAGGAGCCAAACGCGGCACGGGTGGCGCAGCCGAAGTGTTTTTGCTACGTGAAGTGCTGGGACGCGAAGCCCATACGGCGCATTCGGCCGTGTGGGAGGTACTCGTGCGCCCTGGCAAGCGCCTGAAACCCGGAGCCGTCGTCGATTTCGGTGAGATTGCGGATGGCACTGCCCCTCTTTCTGCGGAGATCCTGGACTTCGTGGAAGGCGGCAAAGGCGAGCGCATCGCACGTTTAACCACGCCCCTAGCCAGCTTGGACGAAGCGCTGCACACCGTGGGGCACACTCCCCTACCGCCCTACATTCACGGCTACGCCGGCGACGAAGAAATGTACCAGACGGTGTACTCGCAGCGCGAGACGTCCGCTGCCGCCCCGACGGCGGGGTTGCACTTCACGCCCGAGCTTATAAAACAACTGCAAGATGCAGGTGTGGTATGGAAGACGGTGGAACTGCAGGTGGGCATCGATACATTCCGCATCGTGGAAGAAGAAAACCCGGCCGACCATGCCATGCACACGGAAACATACAGCGTCCCCCAGGATGTGGTAGACGCCTGCAACACCGCGCATGAGGCGGGCAACCGAGTCGTTGCCGTAGGGACAACAAGCGTGCGCAGCCTCGAATCGGCATGGGACGAGGAAGCCAGCGCGCTTGCCGCGCGCGACAACGCGAGCACGAACCTGTTCCTCACTCCGGGATCGACGTTTCATGTGGTCGATGCACTCATCACGAATTTCCACGTGCCGCGTTCGACCTTGATGATGCTGGTGTCGGCTTTCAGCACCCGCGAACACGTAATGGCCGCCTACAAGCATGCCCTAGAATCCGGCTACCGCTTCCTATCCTTCGGCGACTGCATGTTCATTCACTAGCACGAAAGGGGACAGTCCCTTTTATGCTATCGCGAGGCGAGAAACGCCTCCATCGCTGCTTCGGGTCCGAGCTCTTCATCGAGCGAGAAGCCGTAGTGTTCCGCCAATGCAAGTGCCTGCTCGGCTCTAAGCGTCGCCAAGTCGGTCGCCCCGGCCTGTGCAAGATAGCCGGACTCCAAGAACAACGTGCGACCAACGTACTCGACGACCTGCGGATCGGTGCCGGAAACGTCCAAGATGTTGGCGATGCTGTCGGGAGACAAGGAAAGCAGCGTCCCGCCGTCGAGGTCGGTGGCCGTTCCTATGGCGTCTTCGAGCAGCTGGGCTTGAGAAGCCGGATCAACTCCTCCGGCTTTCGACATGTTGATGGAACGCTGAATGGCTTCGATAAGCTGCATGATCATGCGCATGAGGTAGTCGTGTTCGAACATGTAGGTCTCCTTGCAAGGGACGCGATTTGCACACGTAGTGCGCGCTCGTTTTCAAGCGGTATTGTACCCTTATCCTGTGCTCTCGAGCGCAATTGTCGCTGAGAGGCTAACCACCCTTGCGAATCCACGCCGCTGAGGCCCTTGGGTTCTTATAGCGAGCCCAAGCACAATCGCTGCCGCATCTGACCTAAAGATCTTCTGGCGGCACCTGTCCCAAATGCTCGTACGCACGTGCGGTTGCTGTTCGACCCTTGGGGGTGCGCACCAACAAACCCTGCTGCATGAGGAACGGCTCGTAGACGTCTTCGATGGAATCCTGGTCTTCGGACAGGGCCGCAGCGAGGGTGGTGAGTCCGACGGGCCTGCCGCCGAACTGGTTGCACAGCAAGTCGAGGATGCGGTTGTCCACGGCATCCAACCCAAGCGAATCCACTTCGAAGAACGAAAGGGCGCGCGCCGCGGTGTCTTCGTCGATGACCCCATCGCCTTCCACCTGAGCCCAGTCGCGCACGCGCTTGAGCAGGCGATTCGCCAGACGCGGTGTGCCACGACTCCGGCGCGCGATCTCCAGAGCACCTTCCGCGTCGATCTCCACATCCAGAATGCCCGCCGAACGCACCACGATCTGCGCGAGCTCTTCGGGGGCGTAGTAGTCTAGCCTAAACGACACCCCGAAACGGTCGCGCAGGGGCCCTGTGAGCAACCCCGTGCGCGTTGTGGCGCCGATGAGCGTGAAGGGCGGCAAGTCCAGCCGGATGGAACGCGCGGCAGGACCCTTGCCCACCACGATGTCTAAGGCAAAGTCCTCCAAAGCCGGATACAGAACTTCTTCGACCATGCGATTCATGCGATGGATTTCGTCGATGAACAGCACATCTCCCGGTTCCAGATTCGTAAGGATTGCTGCCAGGTCGCCCGTGCGCTCTATGGCTGGGCCGCTGGTTGTGCGGATATGGGCGCCCATCTCGTTGGCGACCACCGTGGCAAGCGTGGTTTTGCCCAAGCCCGGAGGACCCGAAAACAGGATATGGTCGACGGCGTCTCCTCGGGCGGCCGCCGCTTCCACGAGGATGCGCAGGCTGTCTTTCACCTTTTGCTGCCCGATGTAGTCCTTCAGCATCTTCGGGCGCAGGCTGCGGTCGAGCGCCAAGTCTTCTTCGGCTAACTCGACCTGCGCGATGCGCTCGTGGGCGGATTCGGCATCCGGCGCTTCGAACACCACGCCTTCAAGCCCACCGTATGTTTCATCGATTGCCAATTCAAGCCCCTTACGTGTCTTGGCTCCCGACCATGACGCTTCTCTACCGAATGCGGACTGGCCGGAAACGCCAGTCGCACGACGCGCCAGCCGCCGCACGCGCTGCCGTCACTGCCCCAACCGTTTGAGCGCATATTGCAGCATTTCCGCTTCCGTTAGCCCGTCTGGCGCGCCTTTCACCGCCAAATCCGCTTCGGCGGAGGAGAACCCCATGGCAAGCAGGTCTTCGAGCACCTGCCCCACAACGGCGCTGCCCTGCGGCGCAGCGGCTTCGCCGGCTTTGGCGAGCGTGCCCTGCAGCTCTAATACGATGCGGCTGGCCTTCTTCTTGCCGATGCCCGGAATGCGCGAAATGGCGTCGACGTCCGAGGCCATGATAGCAGACGACAGGTCGGACGGCGCGAACGTGGAAAGCGCCGCAAGTGCCATTTTCGGGCCAACCGTCGACACGGTGATCAGCTGTTCGAACAGGTTCTTTTCTTCCTGCGTGGCGAAACCGTACAGCGAAATGCCCGCATCGCTTGCCTGCAGGTAGGTGAACACGTGGGCAGGCTGCCCCACTTCGGGCAGAGATGCGAGCGCCGTGGTGGACATGCCCATCTGATAGCCTACGCCGCCCGCCTCCACGATGGCGAAATCCAATCCCTTGTAAGCGAGCATGCCTTTGACGAATGCGATCATGCGCAGTTCCTTTCGTAAGCGGTTAGGCGCCGACCGAAGCGATGCCGGAAGCTGTGGTAAAGCAGATGGCGGCCGCCAAAGCGTCGGATGCGTGGTCGGGCGCCGGCGGCGATTCCAAGCCGAGAATCTGCTGCACCATATAAGCGACCTGGTCCTTTTCCGCGGTTCCCGTACCGACCACGGCGAGCTTTATATGCCGAGGCGTGAATTCGGCCACGGAAAGCCCCGCGCACGCGACCAAGGCCGCTCCGCGAGCCTGACCTGTGGCGAATGCGCTGGACGTGTTGTCGCCGAACCAAACGCTTTCGACGCCCAACGCCGTAGGCTGGTAGCGCGACACCACGGTGGAAATCTGATCTTGGATGCGCTTCAGGCGCAAAGGAAGAGCCTCGTGCGATTTCGTGGTGATGCAACCGTACGCCAGACAATCGAGCTTGCTGCCGTTCTGACGCACGACACCCCACCCCGTGTGTGCCAAACCAGGGTCGATGCCCAATATGATTCTGCTTGAAGCCATAGTACCTTCCATAGCAAACATATGTTTGTGTCATCATACTACAATTTCGTATCAGACGCGATACAGAATGCGAACATGTGTGCCAAACTCCTTATAATGCAGCGTGTACAGACCCGTGCGCATGATAGGAGCGTGCCATGTTCTGCCCACAATGCGGATGCCAACTTCCCGACAACGCCCAATTCTGCGTTTCCTGCGGAACACGCATGCCCGCGATGTCCGGCGCACCCACCGGCGCACTGGTCGGGCAGCCTGCGGCCTCGGGCGCGCCGGGCGCCCCTGCCGGCTACATGGGCAACGGTATTCCAACGGCACCCATAACCGCCTCGGCACGGTCTGGGGACACGGCGTCGTTTGCACCTGTGGCCGTCGAAGCCCCCTATTACGCCAACCCGACACCTGGCGGCGCGGTTCCTGCGGACGCGGTTCCTGTCGGCGCGGTTCCTGCGGGCGCGGTTCCCACCTACCCCATCGGCCCGAACGGCTCCGTAGCGCAAGCGGATCCACCCAATGCGGTCGTCGTCGAACAGCCGAAAAAGAAGAGATGGGTCCCATGGGTCGTCGGCATCGCAGCCGTCGCCGTCGTCGCCCTAGTCGCCGTCACCTTGACCCGCGGGGTCGTCGGAGCACCCACCTCGAATCCCGAAGCTGTGGTGAAAAACACCGCCGAGGCTGTGCTGAACCTGGACTTCGCCACGGCGGTCGACTCCTATCCAGACGAACTGGTGGACTATCTCGCATCGCGGGCGGGCTTGGAAGGCGAAGACCAGCTGGTCGCCATGATCGACGACGGGGTCGGAGTAGCCGACGAACAGCTGAAGCTTATGGGACTTGACGTGCGCTCTCTGCTCTCCCATGCCGAATACCGGGTAACGGGCTCCTCGCTGTACACACAAGACGGCCTGGCGAGCCTGAAAGAGCACTGGAATGGCATCATGCCGGGCTTCGGCGATTCGTTCCAGGAAGCGGCCTCGGTCGACCTGGATATAAGCGGAAGTATCAATGTGTTGGGGCAAGACATTTCGCTGTCCGATTATCTGGGGTGGGCCGGCCAAACGATAACCACCGTGCGCATCGGCAACCAGTGGTATGTACTGGATACGAGCCTGTTCGACAGCAGTCTGCTGAACTACATCTAAGCCGCAATGCGTGCATACCAGCGCACATAGCGCATCCGCATAAATGCCGATAGGCAACGTTCACGCAGCCCACGCTGCGACAGCCCGACCGCAAACGGCGCGACTTTCCAAAATGGATGCAAGGCAACAACGGCCACGAAAAAAGCAGCGAAGCCAGTACCACGGCCTTTGCTTGTGAACAGGGTGAGCCTGCGCTACATCTTCTGCGTTTCGATGTAGGAAACCCATTTCTTGAACGTGGCTTCGGAAATATCGTGCTCGACCATGCAGGCCTCAGATTCAGCCGTTTCCTCGTCAACGCCGATGGCGACGAAAAAGCGCGTGAGGGCCTTATGCCGTTCGTAGACCTTTGTACCGTATTTGTAACCCTGCTTAGTAAGCGTGATATCGCCGTAGTACGGCTGATCGAGCATGCCCGCATCCCTGAGGACGGACACTGCCTTGTTCACAGATGCCTTCGAGACACCGAGCTTATTTGCAACATCGACCGGACGGACGGAAATCTTATCCGTACCGCCAAGCATGACGATGGCTTCTAGATAATCCTCGTGCGACTCAGTTACCTTGGGTGCACTGGCCATGTAATTCTCCTTGCCTTTGCATAGGGCTTATGCCCTTTCGTATTTTCACTCTACGACAAACGAAAAGGGCGCGCAAGCAGCGAAAATGCCAGCGGACGTAAACCCCAGCAAAGTGCCGCGGCTAACTTTGCACGGTCACGAAATCCGCCACAAAGCACTTACCAAACACCTGATAAGAGATGATATAAATCGCCCTCTTTACGCGTAGCGAAGCAAACCACGCGAGCAGCGAAACAAGGGCAAGAGCATGCCGCTCCTGTCGTCTTCATGATGGCAAGGTTCCTTGTCGTCAGTGAAGGCGGTCCTGGCGAGTGCAGTAGGCCCGACTGGCGTGTCGGAGCGCACTTCGTACGCGCAGTGTAGCACGGAGGGCCCAATGCGCCGCTCCTGTCGTCTTCAACGACGACAAGGTTCCTTGTCATTGCGGAAGCGGTCCTGGCGAGTGCGATAGGCCCGCCTTCGGCGCGTGGCTCAACTTCGCTACGCGAGCGCCGAAACAAGGGCAAGAGCGTGCCGCTCCTGTCCTCTTCATGATGGCAAGGTTCCTTATCGTCAGTGAAGGCGGTCCTGGCGAGTGCAGTAGGCCCGACTGGCGTGTCGGAGC
>CAMORQ010000054.1 GCA_946623915.1 uncultured Coriobacteriaceae bacterium
CGGCCGGGTCGTAGCCCTCCACGCCCGCGTAGTCGTGGTTCGCATCGTCCACCGCGAGCGTCGCCGGGTAGCCAACGTTGGCCACGGTGGGCACGATGGAGCCATCCGCCCACGTCCAGCCCCCGGGCAGCGCGACGTCCGCCAGGGTCCTGGCCTTGTCGTAGGTCACGGGCTCTGGTGTGGGGGTGGACACCTCGGGGGCCTTTGCCTTGGCCACGGCCACCTTCACGTCCGCGCCTGCCACGGCGTTGTAGTTGTCGGCGTCCTCGGGCGCGAAGCTGGCCTTGAAGGTGTTCTCGCCGGCGGGACCGACGCTCGTCGTGCTGTCCGCGTCCCACGTCCAGGTGCCGGGCGTGTTGCCCTTCGGGTTGGCAAGAGCCACGTCGGCCAGCGTCTGGCCGTAGGTCGCTTTAAGCCCAGCGGGCGCAACCGCGACGGGGTCGGCCTTGGCTATCTCGTAGACCACGTGAGCAGTCGCGGCGCCTTCGCTTTCCCCAAGGGTGATTTCTGCCCAGTACGTGCCCGCGTCGGTGGGAGCGCCCGCGAGCGCTTCGCCGTCCTTGGCGGTTCCTTCCTCGTTGGTCTTGTAATAGCTGACCTGCGCCTCACCCTGGATTCTGTTCTCGTCGGTAATTGCAGCCTCCGCGCTTACGCCCTCGCCTTCCTGGCCGTAGGTCCTAAGCGTCGGGGCGGCTATGGTCAGCGTGCGCGGATCCTTGTCGTAGCCGTCCGCGCAGCCGTCCGCGCACCTCGCGGTGATGGTGGCGCCATCTGCCGTGTAGGTCCACTCGTGCTCGTGCAGGGAGATAGTGTAGACCACCCGCCTGGTGCCTTCCACGTCCTCCACAGACCTGCTGACGGCCGCCGGGTCGACTCCCTGCATGTCCGCCCAGAAGGCCGGGCGCAGGTAGCCGCCCAGGCTCGGGGTCCGCGTGCCCGCCAAACCGCCGGCGGTCACGTAGCCGGCCGCGGCGCTGTCCTGGATGGCCGAACGCAGCCACCAGAAGGAGGCGTCGCCGACGCCATCCTCGTCATAGAGTTTCGCGACCATCTCGCCCTTCTGCTGCATGAACTCAAGCGCCTCCTCGCCGGAGAGGAAAAAGACCGTATCGTCTGAGGTGAGGATACGATCGCCCTGCGCGGTCGTGAATGCGCCGCCCGAGGCCTGGCTTGCGGGCACGGAATACGCCTTGTCCGACACGCTGCCGGGAACGTTGCTCAGCTCAAGGCCTGTAATCTGGCCCAGGATGTCCTGGCCGAAGGCGGCCGCCCAGGTCTGCGCGGTGCTGCCCTGCCATGCGTTGCCGCTGCCGAAAGCAACTTTGCCCGTGGTGTTCGAACTCTTGCCGCCCGACCACAGGTACTCGGACATGAGCAGCATCCTGCCGTCCTCGACCTTGAGCACGCGGAACATTGGATTGCCGCCGTAGGCCTTGCCCGCGGCTGCGGAGGCCGAGAGGTCTACGCCCGTGGCGCGGATCGCGTCGCCCACACGGACCGTGAAGCCAGTGCCGGGGACATCATAGGACGCGACGGTCAGGCCTGCCTCGGCCTTCTGAACGGCCGCCTTCTTCGCGGCGATCTGTGCGAGGACCTCCTTGGTCTCGGCGACCGTCGAAGGCTGATGGTCCTCTGCAATACAGGCGCTTCCTGCAGTCGCCGCGTCGGTTACGGCCTGCTTGGTCTCGTTCGTGTAGCCCTTGGCAACGTAGTCGCGGGCGGCCTGTGCATGATCGATGGCTGCCTGAAGGTCGGCCTTGGCGTCTGCCACCGCCTCCTCGAAGCTCTTGATGGTCTTAGGGCTGGCGTCAGTGAACACGATGATGTGGTCGAGCTTCAGGTTGACGGCCGGCCTTGCGCCATAGCTGGCAGTGGTTTCGCTGGCATTTTGCGTCTCACCGTTTGCGCCCACGTAGTCGGTGCCCGAACGGAGCCACCACTGTCCAGGATTCGAGATCTTGGGAATCATCCTGCTCGAGGTGTCCGACCAGTTGTACTTGGCATATTCTGCCGTCGAAAGGAGAAAGGCTTTGTCGGCAGCACCCTCGCCCGTCCCGTCGAGCCCGTCAGCTGCCGCGACCCCCAAAACCGCGGTCTTGGCGCTGTCGTTGATCCTGTTCGTGTAGAAGTCCGCACACCACTCATCGCTGCCGTCGAACGTCGTCGACCCCTGGCCATCCTTAGCGAGCAGGAGCATACCCGGTGCGGTCTGCCCGCCAGCCTCAAGCGCCTCGGCCGTCGCGTAGCCGTTCGTGCGGTCGGCATCCAGGACGACCCATTCCACGCCCGCGAACTTCACGGTATCGTAGTCCGCGATACCAAGACTGGCCGCATCCGACTTGCCCGGCACGACGCCCCTCTTGCCGTCTTCGCTCACAACCCAGCCGTCGCCGAGCATGGCGCGGAGTGTTTCGCCCGTCTCGTCGGTCTGCGCGCCCTGCTCTGTGCCATAGGCCGTGTAGTAGTAGCAGTTGTCGATCACGATGTTGGCAGCATCATGGACGCGCGAGAAAGTCCCGCATCCGGTAAAGACGCCTTCTTCTTGCTTGGTTCCAAATTCGCCTGCGTTCAGGCAGTTCTCAAACGAGACCGTTCTCGCCCCGGGCCATCCTAAGAGGCCGCCGCTGTGGGTGGTTGTCTCTCCTGTGATGCTTCCGTCGAACAGGCAGTCGGTGAAGGCCGTGTGCGACCCCTCGGTATCCGTTCTCGCGACGAATCCGCCATGCGTGCCGTCTCCATTCCTGGAGCTTTCGATGGCGACCTTGCTGCGGCAGGAAACGAACGATGTGTTCCCCCTCGCATCCGCCACGATGCCGCCCGCGAACTGGTTCGAGGTCTGTATGGTGCCGGCAACCGTGAGATTGATAAACCTTGCGCCATCGACGTAGCGGAACGGCGCGACGTAGCTATCGCCGCCCCCATAGTTGAAAGTGAGCGTGTGGCCGTCGCCGTCGAAAGTGCCCTTGAAGCGGTTGGCGTTGGTTCCCGCCATCGTGGACACGGAGATGTCGGCGGCAAGGCGCACCACCTTGCCCGCAAAGGACGTGCCACTGTTCACCTTCGTAGCGAACGCGTCCCACTCTCCCGCGCTCGATATGGTGTACACCTGGTCGCTTTGGTCCTCGCCCGCACCCGCTGCCTGCGCAACAGTCACCGTCACGCAGACGGGTGTGGTGTCGTTGTGGTTCTCGTCGCCGGCAACCTTGTACCAGACGTAGTAGGTGCCAGCGTCGGTCGCCATGGGAATACTCTCGCTATAGGCCGAGTTCGCAGGCTTGTTGCTCGCGTTCGAGCCAAGAGCATAGACCATCGTGCCGTCCACCAGCTCCGTGCCGTCGACCGTCACGAGCGGACGCTCGGCGCCGTCTGCGGTCCAGCCGTTTGCGCGCACCATGGCGGGCGCTGTTTCGGCCTTGGAGATGGTCACGGTGACGTCCTGGGTCGCGACCTCGCTGGTTTCGGTCTCCGCTGCCGTCACGGCAACATAAGCCTTGCCATCCGCGGGGACCTTCTTGATCGAGAGCACGCCCGTGGAGGCATCCACGTCGATATAGTCTTCGCTTCCGGCCTTCACGGCGTAGCTAATCTCGCCAGTGCCCTGTGCGGGATCGGTCACCCGCCCGCTCACGGCCTTGTCGCTGTCGCCGTAGGTGGCTTCGACATCTTCGGCTTCGATGGTCTGCTTGTCCTTCTCCGACACGTTCACCGTGATGATGGCCGGCTCAAGGGCCTTGTAGTTGTCGTCTTCCGCAACCGTGACGGCAACCTTCACCGTTCCCGCCGTGTCTCCGGATGTCAGGACGCTGCCGTCGAGGGTGCAGCCGATCGCATCGCCGTCGAAGGCGTAGGTCACGTCTCCGCTCGCTGCATTCTTCGCCACGTTGCCGGCCAGATCGATGGTCTTGCCGCCCTTGGTGACGCGCACCTCGCCCCCTACGGTCGCGGGGTTATCCGCCTTTCCGATGGTGTACATCACTGTAGCGCTTGCAGAGTTGGCCTCGGTGCCAAGCGTTATCACAGCCAGATACGTGCCCGCGTCGGTGGGGGCGGCAGGCAGCTTGTCGCTTACCTGGGCGATCTCTCCATCCTCCAGCGCGAGCACCTCGAAATACTCCACTTCCGCGTTGCCCTGGATGCTGTCCTCGTCGGTGATGACCGCATCCGCGCTGATGCCCTCGCCGGTCTGCCCATACGTGGTCAGCGTCGGAGCATCGATGGCCAGCGTGGTCGTGTAATCCACAAGCTTGCACTTGTGGTCTATGTTCTTGCACGTTGCCGTGATGGTGTTGCCACTGACGGAATAGACCAGTTCGTGTTCGTGCGCGGTGAACGTCTTTGTTGCCGGGTCGAAATTGACAGCCGTCAAGTCCAGCTGCAAAGCGGGGCGGACGCCGCATACATAGGCGAAATTGGTAATAGCCTGCATATACCAGCCCGTCGAACTATCATTTATGTAAACTACGTTGCCGTCTGACCAGCGCGTCCACCACTCCCTGAACCCCAGTCTGCCCACTTCATTCGCCAAGGCAAACTTCGATGGGTTACTACCCGGCACCATGTAATCGTTATATCCCAGAAGATACAGTTTGCCGTTCGGCGTATCCTTCATTGCAAAAGCGACACTCTTGAATTCGCCCGTCGCAACAAGGTCGTCGAGATACGCTTTCACCTCCGAGTTTTCGTAACTGGTTTTTTCACCAGCGAAGCGGCGGCTGCCAAAGCTGTTGTCCGCAGCGAACAGCGTCACGCTCTTCTTCTCGGGGTCCATGGACTCGTCTTTTATGATGACCCACTTGTGCCCATTGAAGTTGACCATTTGTTCGTTGACGTCTATGCCGTCGTCATCTGCGGGTATAAGGCTCGTGTACATATTGGGGGCAAAGGTTTTCGTATCGGCCATATACATCACCGCCGACATGTCCAACTGCACGGCGGGGCGGATGCCATACGAGTCCGTAACAGAGCCCACGCCCACTTGGCCTTCGGAGACATGTCCGTCGATGGTGCCCCACGCATACATCGCCTGGTCATTTGACACACCCGTGCGCAGCCACCACTCCCCGTTCGAGCAATTTCCACCCGAGAAGTCTGCTTTCATGACACTAGTCGGGACATTCGAGGCTTCATCATAACTAAGGAGATACAGCTTGCCGTTCGGCGTATCCTTCATGACCCCCGCGACATCCTTGAACCCATCGTCTTGGGTGAGCAGATCGTCAAGATATGCCTTCACGGTAGAGCTGGCGTAATCGTTGCTCGAATCGCTGAACTTCGATACGCCGAAGCTCGTATCCGCCGACAGCAGCGTGACGGTTCCCTCCGTAGGGCTCGTGAGGTCGTCCGCGATGACATACCACTTGCGCCCGTTGAAGTTCACCTGCTTTTCGATCAGCTGCTCGGCATTGTCGTTGTTTGTGGGGATGATATTCGGGTACTGCTTGATCAAAAACGTCTTCGTGCTGGAATCGAAGACGACGCTTTTAAGGTCCAGCTGCAAGGCGGGGCGAAGGCCGTAGTCTGAATTGGCTTGATGGCCTGCCGGCATGATCAATCCATAATCTCCATACACGTAAGCCACTTTACCGGAGTCTGTGCCGGGAGAGCGCAGCCACCAGTGAGATGGATTAAGGGGTATCGCCTGCTTGAAGTTGATTTTTCGCACGTTTTCCGGGAGCTGATTAGCCTCTTCTGTGCTCAGGAGGTACATCTTGCCGTATGGGGTATTCCTCAAGGCCGAGGCGACGTTTTTGAACTCGCCCGTATTGACCATGTCCGTGAGATAGGCTTTTACAGAAGAACTGTCGTAATCGTTAGCACCCGCATTGCCCCATACAATCCAACCGAAGCCCTTGTCCGCCGCGAGCAGCGTCACATAGCCTTCCTGGGCTCCCGTGGAGTTGTCCTCGATGATGTGCCACTTGTGGCCGTTGAAGGTCACCTGCTTGCCCGTTAGGGCGTCGCCATCTTCGCTGCCCGTCGGGATAAGGTTTGTGTACGCTTCCGTCGCCGCGTGCGCCTGCGGTACCGCACACAACAACGACACGGCAAGTGCCGCCACAATTGCCACTAGGACAGAGATGGCCTTGCTGGAAATAGATTTCGCGCTCATGGCGAGCCCCTTTCGTTCCTATACG
The DNA here is from genome assembly GCA_946623915.1 of uncultured Coriobacteriaceae bacterium. Taxonomy (GTDB): domain Bacteria; phylum Actinomycetota; class Coriobacteriia; order Coriobacteriales; family Eggerthellaceae; genus CACXMZ01. Next base: position 6,135 of record CAMORQ010000054.1, read on the forward strand.
TCACTCAAACATGCCCTTACGCGTTAGCCAGAATAGTTCTGGCCAATTTCAAGCGGTAACGCACAGGCTGAAAACATTCAGTAACCTGCGCCTTTCCCGCCAAGTATGTTATACCGCCTTATGCCTTCTTACACAAGAGGGGGTTCCAGAATGGAACCCCCTGAGACGCCGGCAGCCCGCGGGCACCTCGACTCGGACCCATGGCACCACCTATGCGAGAGTCTTGCCCCTAAACAGGACGAAAATAATGTGACACCAACGCGTCGTTGCTGTCACGTTTGGATAATCCACCCCGCGTCTTGGCCGGAATGGGGGCATGGGAAGATGGGCGCCGGTTGATCCGGTGCCCATCTTTTCGCGGGCGGAAAGCTGACGATCGGCTACGACGCCTTTGTCAGGTTTGACGCGTTTGTCAGGTTCCGCGGAGGACGTCTGGGGGCCATCAACCGATAGTAAGGCTAATCGGCCCGGGCTCGTCGATGGAAAACTCGGACGTCATACCCTCCAGCACCATGCCGGACACTTCGTCGCTGAACGCCAGGATGTCGTCATCGGTCATGCCGGCGGCGTAGAGGGCTTTGCAGTCGATGGTCAGGTGAGCCCGTTCGCCCCCTTCGCCAATCGAGAGGTTGTAGCTAATCTGGGGATCTTCGACCCGGTGCATCTTGGCTGCAGGGATAAGAAACTGCGACGTAATCTCGTCTATCACGAGTTCGCACGCCATAGCCGTGTGCCAGCCGAGGAACTGCCGCGCGCAGAACTCGCGAATCGATGCAATCATGGCGGGGTAGTCGTAGTCGACGCTGCGAATCTCCCACACCCAGCTGCGGACGCGGAAGACGAAATCGTGGGTTTCCTTCCGTTTGGGATGCTCGAAAATCTGCGCGGGAGTGCCCGATTCCCATAGCTCCCCGCGGTCCATGTAGAACACGCGCGTGCTCGCCTCGCGCGCGAAACGCATCTCGTGTGTGACCACCAGCATGGTCAGCCTCCGGGAGGCCAGGTTCTTCATAACCGTGAGCACTTCCGAGACCATGGCGGAATCAAGCGCGCTTGTGGGCTCGTCGAACAGAAGGATGTCCGGGTCCATGGCCAGCCCCCGCGCAATCGCGACGCGCTGCTTCTGCCCACCCGAAAGTTCGCTGGGATAGCTGAGCGCCTTGTCCTTCAACCCCACTAGCGCCAGCAGCTCGAGCGCACGATCATAGGCCTCCTGCTCCCCCATGCCAAGCAGCCGGGTCGGGCCGAGCATGATGTTTTCGGCCACGAGCATGTGCCCGAACAGGTTGAAGTTCTGGAACACCATGCCCATCTTCCGGCGCATGGCATCCAGGTCGGTGGCCGGATCGCACATGTCCACGCCGTCCACGACGATCTTCCCGCTCGTCGGCTTCTCCAGAAGGTTCAGGCAGCGCAATGGTGCCATCGGGACATCGGCTGACCTGCCGGCATGACGAACGCGAAGCCCCTCGTCACGCGCATCCCACAATCCGCCCTCTCAGCAAGCCAGCTGGCGTTCCTTGCTGTCGTCGATCGCCGCCATGGCTATGTCGCCGATAACGTTGATGGCATTCTGCACGATTCCGAAAAAAGCCTCCAGGTAGATGGCTACGCACACCACTTCGGGCACATTCAGGTACATGGTGATTATCAGCATGCCGATCAGAATACTCCCTGGCTGATTCGGAGCGCCGAACGAAAGAAACAAAACCAGGAGCACCAATCCCGCGAGGTTGAGCCACGAGAGCTCTGTGCCCGTCGCATAGACGAACGAAAGAGTGAAAAACACGAGCAAGAAGCAATTGCCGTCGAGGTTGATTTCGGCAAGCACAGGCAGGTTTCGTTTGAGCATAGCTCGGTCCATGCCAAACACGTTCGAACAGTATCTGATGTTGTAGGGCGCAGCGTCGATGGCCGTGCCGATTCTGACATTCTCGCGAACAAGGGGAACGAGCTTCCGCACGAAAGGGACGACGCGCACGCCGTGCAGGCGCAGCCTGATAGCGTAGGTGGCGAACAAGAGCAGGGTGCCCAATCCGCAGGTGACGAAATACGCCACGACTTCGAGAAGATTCTCGTAGCCAGAGTCGAGCAAAACATCCATAACAGCCAGGAAGCAAAAAACGGGCAACACGGCAATGACGATGTACAACATGCGCGAAAAGAGTGTGTAGCACGCCATCATCACATGCCGCAGGGTGTTGAAGTACTTGCCCGAAGAACACAAAGCGTAGGTGAACAAGAGGGCCACACCCATGAGCGGTATGGGCGATATAGCCTCGAAGGGCTCGAAAATGCTGGGGGGCATGAACGAGGTGACGACATCGGCAAACGTTCGATCAACGGAGCCGCCGAATGAAGACGAAAGCCCCGCGAGGCTGGAAAGCGCGATGCTTTCGGCGAAGAACGCCACGAACGCGAGCAGTATGGCAAGCACGGAAGTCGCAAGCGTTCGCACCTGGAGCATGCGTATGCCGGAGTTTCTCTGAGACACGACGTAGGTGTCCGTCAGGTTCTTGAGAAGCGAGAAGAACGTCATCGGGGCGCCGATCATGAGCATGGCGTTGGCGTAGAGCGTTTCGAGGGGGAAGACGTAGTTGACGAACAGGTCCCGTTGTTCGCGCGCATCGAGCAGGGAGCTCAAGGGGATATAGACGGCAATGGCGCACAGGGCTGCAACGGCACATGCGAGTATCGACATGCTGTGCCCCCTGCTCACCCAGATGCTTATCGCGTTGTAACCCAGATGGTAGTTGTAGGAGATCTTGTCGTCGTAGGCATCTAGTATCTGGTCTTCTGCGGATTCCGTCGAACCGGCTTCGCGCGTGAACATCTCGCCGTCGAATCCGACCCTGATACGGAAGTCGCCAAGTCTTTCGACCGCTTCGATTTCCAGATCGGTGTTTTCGTCCAGCCCCCAGCAGACGAGCCTTTTCATCAGGGCATCGAAAACGAGGAGGGTTTCCTTTGACGTTTCTTCGTTGACGCTCTTGTTCGCCAACAGGGTTTCGACATACGCGCGCGCGTCTCCGAAGTCATCCCCTCGGACCCGGAAGGTGCGCGTGCTTGTCTTAGCCTTTAACATGCGCCAACGATAGCATACAGGAGCCGTTTCGAAGATTCCAAAAGGACAAACGGTGCTCGCAATGCTCTTTTCTAGACCCTTAGCCTGCCAAAACTACTCG